>NZ_CP160035.1:1825714-2130000 GCF_040703125.1 Flavobacterium ovatum | reverse complement strand
TATGGTTTCAGGATCTATTTCACTCCGTTATTCACGGTTCTTTTCACCTTTCCCTCACGGTACTGGTTCACTATCGGTCTCTCAGGAGTATTTAGCCTTAGCGGATGGTCCCGCCAAATTCAGACAGGATTTCTCGTGTCCCGCCCTACTCAGGATACCACTATCTATTATATTCATTACTTATACAGGGCTATCACCTTCTTTGGCTTTACTTTCCAGTAAATTCTAATTCTTCATACATAAAATGTCGTGGTCCTACAACCCCAACATTGCCGTAACAACATTGGTTTGGGCTAATCCGCGTTCGCTCGCCACTACTTACGGAATCACTTTTGTTTTCTTCTCCTCCGCCTACTTAGATGTTTCAGTTCAGCGGGTTTGCCCACCTATCGGTGTACTAGATCTTCAATCTAGTGGGTTGCCCCATTCAGGTATCTACGGATCAATCGGTGTGTGCCCGTCCCCGTAGCTTTTCGCAGCTTATCACGCCTTTCATCGCCTCTGAGAGCCAAGGCATCCCCCATACGCCCTTATTTTGCTTATTGTACCAATCTTAAAATTAATTAAGACCGTTTTTGTTTGTCTTTTACTATTACTAGTAAAAAACGCTTTCTACTTTTAATATTTTTCTTATCTCAATATGTCAATGAACTTTTTCTTTCTACTTTCGTAGATAGATAGTGGAGAATAACGGAGTCGAACCGTTGACCCCCTGCGTGCAAGGCAGGTGCTCTAGCCAGCTGAGCTAATTCCCCATTTTTTAAGTATGAGTTATTAGTTTTGAGTTATGAATTCATATCTCATACATTCTCAACTTCTAAAATTTCCTTTAAGTTTTTTTAAACTTATAAATTATATTTAATAACTTATAACTTTAAATTAGTTGTCTCGGACAGACTCGAACTGTCGACCCCTACATTATCAGTGTAGTACTCTAACCAGCTGAGCTACGAGACAAGGTGATTTGGGATTTATGATTTTAAATTAACGATTGCAGATCTAAATCTGAAATCAAAAATCGTTAATCAACAATCTTAAATCGTTTATCTTTAACTTAAATTTTATTCAATTTTTTTAAATTAACAGCAAGAGTAATAAATTCTTAATATTCTAAATCCTTTAGATTCTTCGTCTTTTTCCCTACCGTGCTTATAAATAAGCTAACACTAAGGCTCTAGAAAGGAGGTGTTCCAGCCGCACCTTCCGGTACGGCTACCTTGTTACGACTTAGCCCTAGTTACCAGTTTTACCCTAGGCAGCTCCTTGCGGTCACCGACTTCAGGCACCCCCAGCTTCCATGGCTTGACGGGCGGTGTGTACAAGGCCCGGGAACGTATTCACCGGATCATGGCTGATATCCGATTACTAGCGATTCCAGCTTCACGGAGTCGAGTTGCAGACTCCGATCCGAACTGAGAACGGTTTTGTAGATTCGCTCCTATTTGCATAGTGGCTGCTCTCTGTACCGTCCATTGTAGCACGTGTGTAGCCCAAGGCGTAAGGGCCGTGATGATTTGACGTCATCCCCACCTTCCTCACAGTTTACACTGGCAGTCTTGTTAGAGTTCCCGACATGACTCGCTGGCAACTAACAACAGGGGTTGCGCTCGTTATAGGACTTAACCTGACACCTCACGGCACGAGCTGACGACAACCATGCAGCACCTTGTAAATTGTCTTGCGAAAAGTCTGTTTCCAAACCGGTCAATCTACATTTAAGCCTTGGTAAGGTTCCTCGCGTATCATCGAATTAAACCACATGCTCCACCGCTTGTGCGGGCCCCCGTCAATTCCTTTGAGTTTCAAACTTGCGTTCGTACTCCCCAGGTGGGATACTTATCACTTTCGCTTAGCCACTGAAATTGCTTCCAACAGCTAGTATCCATCGTTTACGGCGTGGACTACCAGGGTATCTAATCCTGTTCGCTACCCACGCTTTCGTCCATCAGCGTCAATATATTAGTAGTAACCTGCCTTCGCAATTGGTATTCCATGTAATCTCTAAGCATTTCACCGCTACACTACATATTCTAGTTACTTCCTAATAATTCAAGCCCTACAGTATCAATGGCCATTTCCCGGTTGAGCCGGGAGATTTCACCACTGACTTATAAGGCCGCCTACGGACCCTTTAAACCCAATGATTCCGGATAACGCTTGGACCCTCCGTATTACCGCGGCTGCTGGCACGGAGTTAGCCGGTCCTTATTCTTACGATACCGTCAAGCTAGTTCACGAACTAGTGTTTCTTCTCGTACAAAAGCAGTTTACACACCATAGATGCTTCATCCTGCACGCGGCATGGCTGGATCAGGCTTGCGCCCATTGTCCAATATTCCTCACTGCTGCCTCCCGTAGGAGTCTGGTCCGTGTCTCAGTACCAGTGTGGGGGATCTCCCTCTCAGGACCCCTACCCATCGTAGTCTTGGTAAGCCGTTACCTTACCAACTAACTAATGGGACGCATGCTCATCTTTCACCGTTGTGACTTTAATAATGTCTCGATGCCGAGTCATTATACTATGAGGTATTAATCCAAATTTCTCTGGGCTATCCCTCTGTGAAAGGTAGATTGCATACGCGTTACGCACCCGTGCGCCGGTCTCTAGGTCCGAAAACCTATACCCCTCGACTTGCATGTGTTAAGCCTGCCGCTAGCGTTCATCCTGAGCCAGGATCAAACTCTTCATCGTATATTGTGCGTTTGAATAAATTCAAACTATTAATTGTCGACTCAGTTTCTATCGGTTATTATTCGAATCTCTCGACTCTATTACTCTTATTCTTGTGCTCTAACATCTCTGTTAAAGCGGCTGTCAATTCAATATGTCTAGGAACGTGTTCTTATCTTGTTTTTCCGTTTCGTTGTCATGTTAAACATGTTTCTCGAAGCGGGTGCAAAAGTAAAAAACTCTTTTGTTTCTCGCAAGAAAAATTTAAAGTTTTTTTTAGAATTTAAATCCTAATTTCTTTATTCTTTCTTACCAGTATCTCAAGGAACTTTCATCGTTTTGCGGGGTGCAAATGTAAAACGTAAATTCTAATCTCACAAGCTTTATTTGATATTTTTTTTGAAGAAATTTTCCTCTTTAATATCTCATTTGCTTGTCAGTCTGTCAGTGAACGTATTCGTTGTTGCGGGTGCAAAAGTAGTGAGTCTCTTCGCTTAAACAATACTTTTTAATAACCTTTTTTTAATCTTTTTTTTAATGGGCTGAAAAAGCGGTGTTTGAGTTTTGCTGTTTTTTATGTTTGTAAGATTTTGGAGTTGTTTTATAGTAGGTTTTGTGGTAAATAAGGCCTACTCTATTCTTTTGCTTGGGAGTTTTGTTCTTTATAATCCCTGGTGTCGGACTTTGAAATGGATTTTTATGGTATTGAAGCTAGCGTTTCACAGCGGTTTGATTGGGTTTGTTGGCTTTTTCACCTATTATCAAGTCCAGTTTTGATAGCTAAAGGCATTTTCTCTTGTCCAATTTACTTATCTATATATAGGTAGGAGATGATTTTCGGCTAAAGTCCCCTCTCCAACTATTATAATCATCTGGCTAAAGCCAGACGCTATTCAATCTTTCTTTGTCTTAATTCCTATATTGATTCGGTTGAAACCTTTGTCTAAATCCTATCTATTATAGTATACTTCCAAAAAATCAAAAAAACAACCTCTTGAGCCCCGATAGAAGTGGCATCCTGTTGTGTTGCGATAGCATAAACAACAGATACAGCGGATAGCGGGACCATATTTACTGATAAAAACGAATCACTCTGCTCCTAATAATCAGCTTAATTCTATAGCTCTACCTATATATAAAGACATGTTTAGAAAATCACCCAAACAAACCTTATATATATATTGTATGTATTTTTGTAATGGTATATATTTGCAGTCTTAAATTTAACAAACAATGATTAAGATTACTTTGCCTGATGGGTCAGTTAGAGAGTATGCGGTTGACGCTACTCCGATGGAGGTTGCTAAGAGTATTAGCGAAGGTTTTGCTAGAAATGTAATTTCGGCTTCATTTAATGGGACGACCATTGAAACTTCTACTCCATTGACCACGGACGGAAGTCTTGTTTTATATACTTGGAATGACGAGGGCGGAAAGAAAGCTTTTTGGCATTCGACTTCGCACGTTATGGCGCAAGTTCTTGAAGAAATGTACCCAGGAATCAAATTGACTCTAGGACCTGCCATCTCAAATGGTTTTTACTATGACGTAGATTTTGAAGAACAAAAAATTACCGAAGCCGACTTTAAGAAAATTGAAGACCGCGTTCTGGAAATCTCAAGAGGAAAACATGAGTTTAAATTGCGTCCTGTGACTAAAGCGGAAGCTTTAGAATTATACAAAGACAATGTTTACAAAACCGAAATGATTACTAATCTTGACGATGGTACCATTACATTTTGTGATCACGATACTTTTACCGACTTATGTCGTGGTGGACATATTCCGAATACTGGAATTATTAAAGCCATGAAAGTGATGAGTGTTGCCGGAGCTTACTGGCGTGGAGACGAAAAAAACAAACAGTTGACTCGTGTATACGGTACATCGTTCCCGAAACAAAAAGAATTGACTGAATATCTTGCGTTGCTGGAAGAGGCTAAACGTAGAGACCATAGAAAACTGGGTAAAGAATTGGAATTGTTTGCTTTTTCGCAAAAAGTTGGAGCAGGTTTACCATTATGGTTGCCTAAGGGAGCTGCTTTAAAAGAAAGATTAGAGCAATTTTTGAAAAAAGCACAGAAAAAAGCAGGTTACGAACAAGTAGCTACGCCTCATATTGGACAAAAAGAATTGTATGTAACTTCTGGTCACTATGCTAAATATGGTGCAGATAGTTTTCAGCCGATAAGCACTCCTCATGAAGGAGAAGAGTTTTTATTAAAACCAATGAACTGTCCTCACCACTGTGAGATATACAACGTACGTCCTTGGTCTTATAAAGATTTACCAAAGCGTTACGCTGAATTTGGTACTGTTTACCGTTACGAGCAAAGTGGAGAGCTTCATGGTTTGACACGTGTACGTGGGTTTACTCAGGATGACGCACATATTTTTTGTACTCCAGAGCAACTAGATGAAGAGTTCAAAAAAGTAATAGATTTGGTTCTTTATGTTTTTGGATCCTTAGGATTCGAAGATTTTACGGCTCAGATTTCGCTAAGAGACAAAGAAAACAGAGAAAAATACATAGGAACTGATGAAAACTGGGAGAAAGCAGAAAACGCGATTATCAACGCAGCTGCAGACAAAGGTTTGAGAACTGTTGTGGAGTATGGAGAAGCTGCTTTCTACGGCCCTAAATTGGATTTCATGGTCAAAGATGCCCTTGGAAGACAATGGCAACTGGGAACCATTCAGGTTGATTATAATCTTCCTGAACGTTTTGAATTGACTTATAAAGGTTCTGACAACGAATTGCACCGACCAGTGATGATTCATAGAGCTCCATTTGGCTCTATGGAACGTTTCATTGCCATCTTACTAGAACATACTGCAGGTAATTTCCCACTTTGGCTTATGCCTGAACAGGCTATAATCTTGTCTTTGAGCGAGAAATATGAAATATATGCCAAAAAAGTTTTAGATTTGCTAGAAAATCACGAAATTCGCGCCCAGATTGACAACAGAAATGAGACAATTGGGAAGAAAATTAGAGATGCAGAGATGCAAAAAATTCCTTTCATGCTGATTGTAGGTGAGGAAGAGGAGAAAAACGGTACGATTTCTATCCGTCGTCATGGACAAGAAGGGAAGGGAAATATTACAATAACGATAGAGGCTTTTGCTGCTATTGTTGACGAAGAAATAAAAAAGACATTAAAAGTATTTACAGTTTAACTTAAATTTATAAAGCCATAGCAATAAGAAGCAATAGAGGTTACCAACCTCGCGTAGAAAAGAAGGATGCTCATAGAATAAACCAACATATTCGTGGGTTGCAAGAAGTGAGACTTGTTGGTGAAAACATTGAGCCAGGGGTTTTTAAACTTGCTGAAGCATTGAGATTAGCTGACCAATTTGAATTGGATTTAGTTGAAATTTCGCCAAATGCAGAGCCGCCAGTTTGCAAGATTATGGATTACAAGAAATTTGTTTACGAACAAAAGAAACGTGATAAGGTCTTAAAAGCTAAATCGACTCAGGTTACTGTAAAAGAAATTCGTTTTGGACCTCAAACAGATGAGCATGATTACGAATTCAAAAGAAAAAATGCTGAAAAATTCTTAAAAGAAGGTTCTAAGTTAAAAGCATTTGTATTCTTTAAAGGTCGTTCAATCATCTATAAAGATCAAGGTCAAATCTTATTGTTAAGATTAGCTACAGATTTGGAAGAATATGGTAAAGTGGAGGCGATGCCTGTTTTGGAAGGAAAGAGAATGATTATGTTCATAGCTCCTAAGAAGAAGAAATAGTATTCAGTTTTAAGTATTCAGTTATGACTATTGGAAACTAGAAATAAAAAAAGATGCTGAAATAAATTCAGCATAAAGATAAGTAAGTAAGAATAAATTAAAAAACACTAGGAAAAAATGCCTAAAATGAAAACCAAATCTAGCGCCAAGAAACGATTTAAAGTTACTGGTTCTGGAAAGATTAAAAGAAAGCATGCTTTTAAAAGTCACATCTTGACTAAAAAATCTAAAAAACGTAAATTAGCTTTGACACACTCAGCGCTAGTTCACAAAACAGATATGAAAAGCATCAAACAACAATTAAGAATTATATAATTGTTAATCGTTAAAAGTTATTCGTTAATAGTGTTAAACTAGTAACCTCTAACTTCTAACCTCTAACTGTTTTATTCTTTAGGTTAAAACAAATTAAAATAACCTTGGAGTATGGCCTTTAAGTTCTCTTGATTTAATTCGGGACGCCTGCTACAAAAAAACAATAAAATTATGCCAAGATCGGTAAATTCAGTTGCTAAAAGAGCAAGAAGAAAAAAAATAATGAAGCAAGCCAAAGGTTTCTTTGGTAGACGTAAAAACGTTTGGACAGTTGCTAAAAATGCGGTAGAGAAAGCAATGTGCTACGCTTACCGTGATAGAAAAGTGAACAAAAGAAATTTCCGATCTTTATGGATTCAACGTATCAACGCTGGAGCTAGATTAGAAGGAATGTCTTATTCACAATTCATGGGTAAAGTAAAAGCTAACGGAATCGAATTGAACAGAAAAGTTCTTGCCGATTTAGCTATGAACCATCCTGAAGCATTCAAAGCTGTACTTAATAAAGTAAAATAAACGTTTTATCAACTCAATTTAAGACTACTTACTTATATAGAAACCTCAATCGAAAGATTGGGGTTTTTTTATGTTTTATGATAAAAATTTGAATTCTACAAAAACTAAAACACTATTATAAAAAAACAACTTAACTAAATTTACAGTTTTTATTTACACATCCAAATTATCGTATATAGCATTGAAGACAAAACCAAAAGCATAAAACCATTGTTATAAAATCAGGAATTAATTACTTTATAACAAAAGGAAAATAGTATCCCTAAGTTAAAAAACAATACCCGAAAAACACTTAGGTACCAATCCAATTATTCACCTTGAAATAGCTAAAAAAACAAAAAACATAATAGATCATTATGATATTTCAATATTACAGTTAATGTCTAAAGGTTATACACTTGAAGAAATATCAGCTGATTTTAAGAATAACAAACCTAAAAATGTGTTTAAAGCGAATAACAATGTACAATTAATAGCCAATCCAAGGATTTAGGGCTCAAATAAAAAACTATTGATTACCAAATAGACTTAAGGATTATCAATGTGTTTTATTTATAAAAAACATTAAAAATGAGGTTTTCCGTAAAAAACATAGAATAAGAAATCTTATTTTTGAAAGAAAAAATGCTTTTAAGAAAAAATGCTCTCGTATTAGTCACTGGAATATCCTTAGTTCTTTTATTTGCTTGTAGTAATAATGCAAAGAAAGACGATACTAAGGAGGAAAGTATCGCTTTTCACAACCGATTAAACAATATCCAAATTGATGCATACAACTTTAAGAGTACTGAATTTCGTTATGATAATGAAGTAGTTGGAATTGATGAAAAAGGAAAGGAAATTTATGGAAACATCAATATTGAAGGCGAACATGGAGAGGGTAAACTATACCATACCAAAGGTAAACCTGAAATTAATATTGTTATAGAATCAACCGAAAACGGAAAATTACTAGCAACAGATACAGATGGTAATAAATATTATCTAAAAATAAAATAACATTCCCTTTAAAATTTATAGTTACTTCAAATTTGATTAGGTTTTAATTTTCTTTTTTCTAGCGGCAGGAAATAAAACATTGTTCAGTATTAAACGATATCCGGGAGAATTTGGATGTAGATCCAAAACAGTTGGCGCATCTCCAACTTGATGCTGATAATCTTCCGGATCATGACCACTAAAAAAAGTAAACATACCTTTTCCTTTTTCACCATGAATATAACGAGCTTCACCATTGAGTTCACAAGTTCCCATTAGTAATATATTTGACTTTATCAAACTAGAATCAAATGCTGTAGTTTGTCCCATAAATCCTTTTACCAATTGTGTATGATTTTGACATAACATACTAGGAATAGGATCCCATTTTGCAGAAAACTCCATAAGTGTGAAATAATCTTTATCCATAGGGATTCGTCTTTTCTCAGTCATATCAATATCCGAGAACTCGTATTTTTCAGGTCTTCTTTCTAATATAAAATCTTTAAAAGCAAAGGTGTTTAAGTAATTCAATTTAGACTGGTAATTTGCTTCAGAGGGATCTCCATCAAACATAGGTTCACAAATATCAACTCCATCTGCAGCTAGTGCAATATCAAAACTATCCGTAGCAGAACACATCGCAAACATAAAACCTCCTCCAATTACAAAATCTCTAATTTTCTTTGCGACTGTAACTTTTTCTTGTGAAACTTTTACATAACCTAATTTGGTCGCTAAATCCTCAGCTAATTTTTTCTGTTCTATATACCATGGTGTGCTCTTATAGGCTCCATAGAATTTACCATACTGTCCTGAAAAATCTTCATGATGCAAATGCAGCCAATCATACAATATGAGTTGATCACTTAGTACTTCTTCATCATATATTGGTGTAAAGGGGATTTCAGCATAAGTCAAAACTAACGTTACAGCATCATCCCAAGGTTGTTTTCCTTTTGGAGTATAAACAGCAATTTTTGGAGCTTTTTCAAGAACTACAGTCTCCATATTTTGTGATGGACTAGCAATTTCATTTAAAATTGTATTCGTTTCAGAATCTGAGAGCACTTCAAAGCTCACGCCTCTAATTTGACACTCTTTACGTATTTCTGGTGTATCGGGTAGCAAAAAAGAACCTCCTCGATAATTTAGCAACCAACTGGCTTTGTATTTTTTGTCCAAACACCAAAATGTAATTCCGTAAGCTTTAAGGTGATTTTGTTGCGTGCTTTCATCCATTGGCAACAAAACAAAAGATGCTTTAGTAGAAAATGAAATCAAAATTAAAATTAGCACGACTGTATTTTTGAAACCCATCATTAAGTATTTTACTCAAAGATACTGGATTTTATATTTTTTGTAGCAATGACTTTTCTACAAATGCTATCTAAAAAGAAAAAACTTTGCCATTGTGTATCCACATTAGCAAAGTTTAGACTCTTTTATAGTATAAGCAAATTAAAAAGGCATGTCACTATCATCGTCATCGTTATTGAAAGTACTGCCAAAAGCTTCATTTGCTGATGGTAAATTCTTTGTAATAAATGAGTTTTCATCTTGGTTCATTGATGAAGGTAAATCATCATAGTTTCCACTAAAATCATCTAAATTATCAAACTTACCTAGGTGTCCTATGAATTTTAAACGAACATTTTCAATACCACCATTACGGTGTTTTGCAATCATTAATTCAGCTTGTCCAGCCGTTGGCGAAGCTTCGTCATCATCCCATTCTTCAATTTTATAATACTCTGGACGGTATAAAAAAGATACAATATCAGCATCTTGCTCAATTGCACCAGATTCACGAAGGTCAGAAAGTAAAGGTCGTTTACTAGAACCACGAGTCTCCACCGCACGTGATAGCTGTGATAGTGCAATAACGGGAACATTTAGTTCTTTTGCTAATGCTTTTAAATTTCGGGAAATTGTAGAGATCTCCTGTTCACGGTTCCCTCCTCCTTTTCCGTTTCCACCAGCGGTCATTAACTGCAAATAATCAATAATGATAATTTTGATTCCGTGTTGTGAAACCAGACGTCTCGCTTTTGCTCGTAAGTCAAAAATTGAAAGTGAAGGTGTATCGTCAATGTACAGCGGCGCTTTTTCAAGATTTTTTACTTTGGTACTCAACATCGTCCATTCGTGTGGCTCTAACTTACCTGTACGTAATTTTTCGGAGGGCAATCCTGTTTCAGAAGAAATCAAACGGGTAATCAATTGCACTGAAGCCATCTCCAAGGAGAATAAAGCAACAGGGTGACCAAAATCGATAGCAATATTTCGAGCCATTGAAAGTACAAATGCCGTCTTTCCCATCGCAGGTCTTGCTGCAATGATAATTAAATCACTTGGCTGCCAGCCTGATGTCAATTTATCCAAAAGAGTAAAACCTGTTTCGACCCCACTTAGCCCTTCTTGTTTACTAATTTCTTCAATCTTCTTTTTGGCTTGAAGTACTAAACTTTGTGCCGTTTCTGAACTTCGTTTAATATTTCCTTGTGTTACTTCATACAATCTTGATTCTGCTCTATCTAACAAATCGAAAACATCTGTGGTTTCATCATATGACTCCTCAATGATTTCGGATGATATACGTATTAAGCTTCTCTGAATAAACTTTTGAAGAATGATTCGTGAGTGAAATTCAATGTGAGCAGAAGAAGATATTTTCTGAGTAAGCTGAATTAAATAAAAATCTCCACCAGCTAGCTCTAACTTTGCATTCTTTTTTAATTGAGCAGAAACTGTCAACAAATCGATTGGTTGTGTTTCTGTAAACAATTGAACAATTGCTTCAAAAATATGTTTGTG
The DNA here is from genome assembly GCF_040703125.1 of Flavobacterium ovatum. Lineage (NCBI taxonomy): Bacteria > Pseudomonadati > Bacteroidota > Flavobacteriia > Flavobacteriales > Flavobacteriaceae > Flavobacterium > Flavobacterium ovatum. Next base: position 2,118,948 of record NZ_CP160035.1, on the reverse strand, counting down.
TGATTCTTTATAAAAAGCATCAGGTTGTAAAATATCAATAACATCATCAACCCCTTTTTTATCAATCATCATGGCGCCCAAAACAGCCTCTTCTAGTTCTATTACCTGAGGTGGTAATTTTCCTTTTTCTAGACTTATTATTGTCGATTTATCCACCTTAACAGGGTTAATATTTTTGAAATTTTCCATGCAACGAAAGTAACTTAATTTATAAAATTAATTGAATTTAGTTGTTACAAATAAATGTTTACAACTTCTGTTTTTTTGTTTATAACCAAAAAAAATCCGAAACTTAAAGGCTTCGGATTGATTACGTAAAAGTAAGATTTTACTCTTTAAATTCTCCCATTTTACTGTATTTATCCATTCTCTGAGCGATTAACTCTTCTGTTGATAAATCTTTTAATTCATTGAAACCTTTTAAAACATATTCTTCAACTGTTTTGAAAGTTGTTTCTCTATCATAATGAGCTCCTCCTAATGGTTCAGGAATAATATCATCAACTAATTTTTGTCTTTTCATATCTGAAGAAGTCAATTTCAAAGCATCAGCAGCTTTTTCTTTGTATTCCCAGCTTTTCCAAAGAATTGACGAACAAGACTCTGGAGAAATCACAGAGTACCAGGTGTTTTCTAACATATATACTCTATCTCCAACACCAATTCCTAAAGCACCACCTGAAGCACCTTCGCCAACGATTACCGTTATGATAGGTACCTTTAAACGTACCATTTCGAAAATATTTCTAGCAATAGCTTCTCCTTGTCCTCTTTCTTCTGCTTCTAATCCAGGATAAGCTCCAGGAGTATCAATTAAAGTTAATACAGGGATATTGAACTTCTCGGCCATTTTCATCAAACGCAATGCCTTTCTATACCCTTCAGGATTTGCCATCCCAAAGTTTCTGTATTGACGTGTTTTAGTATTGTATCCTTTTTGTTGGCCAACAATCATAAAAGATTGACCACCAATTTTACCTAAACCACCAATCATGGCTTTATCATCTTTAAAAGTTCTGTCGCCATGAAGCTCTAAAAAAGTGTCTCCGCAAATTGCTCTAATATGATCTAAAGTATAAGGTCTACTAGGATGCCTAGACAATTGTACTCTTTGCCAAGCGGTCAAATTTTTATAAATATCTTTCTTGGTGTCTAATAGCTTTTTATTAATCTGCTTACAGGTATTGGTAACATCAACATCTGACTCTTTCCCAATAACTTGACATTTCTCTAACTGCTCTTCTAATTCTTTTATTGGAAGCTCAAAATCTAAATATTCCATAGGATTTGTGCGTTTAAATTTAATTTGGACTGCAAATATAAAATTTTATATCGTTTAATAGTTTTATTTTTTGTTTAACTCTTAAAAACTTAAACAAAGCTAGATTATAATCTTTTTCATAACTATTCAATATCACAATTTAAAACTACTTAAAAAGTAATAAATGAATAAGTTACTAAAAAATTAATTCCTCACTTCTCTAGCTAATTGTTCTCTAGTCTTATAGGCTTTTAAATATTCACCTTTGGGTTTCCCATCATCAAATGAACTAAACTTCACCAAAGTCCTTACTCCCTGACGGGCTTTTTCATTTGTGAATTTTTCATATTCTATTCGGTAAATAGCGGAATACATTTCAGCTCTTCCTGTCCCATGGTAACAATGAATCAATACGGGATAATTATCCTTGTTGTCCATTATTTTAAAAAAAACATCTAAATTTTTTTGATCAGGAACTTGATCAGAACCATTATTAAAATAATTAACTCCCTCTAACTTTGCCACTGCTTCCTGTTCAGCGGTTAACTCAACTGGAATTTCTGGATTATTTACTAAATCAGCTGTACCAGGAAAACGCAAATCTACTATTGATTTAATATGGTATTTTTTTACGTAGCTTTCTATCTCATCTGGTGGAATCACTCCTGATTTATAAACCTTTCCATCTGTTATAGTTTCAAAATTATGATTGATATTCATATCATAACCATATTTCGCAGCAAAAATCAAAATGATTGCTAAAACTGAAAACCCAATTACCTTTCTATTTTTCGTCATATTTAAAGATTCTTATCTTTTAGTATCTAAATTTTTATCAACCACTCTGTTCATATAATCTTGAATAAATGCTTTGCAATTGAGTTCGATGGCATTCATTTCTGGATTTCTGGATTTTATTAAATTATTTTTAAGTGCTAAATCATTTTTATCATAAAAACCCAATACTTTTTGTCCATCAAAGGTACAAATATAATTACCTCTAATGAACTGATAAATTGTTCCCGTTGAATTTATTACAAATGGAGTACTTGATTTTTTATCTAATAAACTTCTACCCCAACTTCTAAATGGTTTTTCGTAACCTATCATATCTAATATTGTTGGGTAAATATCAATTTGCTGAGCCAAATCAGTATCGACACCCACATATTTACTATTGGGCTGGTAAATCATAATAGGTACTGCAAATCGGTTAATTGGCTTACTGAATTCATCATAAAAAATTTGATTACAATGATCCGCAACTAGTACAAATATGGTATTTGAAAACCAAGCTTCTTTCTTCGCTTCATCAAAAAATCGTTTCAAAGCATAATCTGTATATTCAGCACATTTATGAATAGGCACATCACCTTCTTTAAATTTGTTATTATATTTTTCTGGAATAATATAAGGTTCATGTGAAGAAACCGTGAAAACCGTAGCAAAAAACGGCTTTTTCTTGGTATCCAAAGTCTTTTTCATAAACTGCAAAAAGGGTTCGTCCCAAATTCCCCAAAAACCATCAAATTCCGAATCATCATTGTATTCCGTTCGTCCATAGTAATGATCGATTCCTAAGATATTACTAAAGCCTAAAAACCCCATCGAACCATTGGCCGCACCATGAAAAAAGGAAGTATCATATCCTTCTCCTTCAAGTGTAGAGACAATAGATTCTATTTTCTGTTTAGGATAAGGCGATGAAGTAAAAGCGTCTTTAAAAGCTGGAATACCCGCTAAAACTGACGACATTCCGTGAATAGACTGACGTCCATTTGCGTAAGCATTGTTAAAAATTAAACTATGTTGTGCCAAGGAATCCAAAAAAGGAGCATGACTCTTATAATTAGGTATATTAACATCTTTGTTAAAAGCTCCTATATATTCTCTCCCATAACTCTCCAAAATAAAAAGTACTACATTAGGCTTTGTTTTTGGATTATTATGGTACTCCTTGACAGGCTGAACAACTTGTTCAGTCAATTCCGGAGTTACTCCTGCATAATGTTGCTTTACAAACCCATTACTAAACAAAGTACGAATTAATGCAAATGGTGTATTTAGAACTAGGTCAGAATGCACTATATTCTTCACATGTCGACTGGCGTCCAAAAGATTAATAGGACGAGTCGATTTTTTAAAATCGCCTCCTCTTATCCCGCCAATTACTAATAAAATCACCAATAAAAATCCAGCAGTTGAGAACCCAAAATAGTGTAGTAATTTATGTGGTTTAAAGGTTCTAACACTTACTCTTTTATACAAGTAAATCCATGAAATGGTACATAAGACAAATAATGCTACCACATGCCAATAATCAAAAATAAAACTAAAGAGTAACGTATTTTTATTAGTCTCGTGTTTCAATACTTCCCAAACCACACTTGTTGTTCTTGCAAATGTGTATTTATAATAGATAAAATCCACAAAATTAGTGGCATATGCTAGTAAATTGGTCGAAAAATAGAGGTAAAAAAGAAATTTTTGGTATCCTTGATTTGTGTTTTTAAAAATTGGTAAAACCGAAAAAACTATAAATAGTAAATTCACATACAAAATAGCCGTAGTATCAAAGGTCATCCCATAGTAACAAAGAGACACGAAATCTGAAACCGACTCTACTCTTAGTAAATCTGCATTATAAAAATAAAACAGAACTCGAGCAATGAAGTAAAAAAAATAAGCAAGAATAAGTCTGTATAATAAGACTTTGTATTCATTTAAGCGCAAATGTTGTTGCATTTTATATCTATTAATTTATAAGCGGGACAAAGGTATTATAAATAACTTAGCCCTAAAGAATCTAATTCAAACTTCTCTCTTTTTTGGTTTTCCTATGTTTATAAATACTATTTAAGAATACCATCATCAGAATTGTTAACGCACCTATATAAAAAGAAAAACTCATTTTTTCCTTATCTCCAATAATAAAATAAGCCAATATAATTCCATAAACAGGCTCCAAATTAGTAGTCAACATGACCGTATAGGGAGTTAGTCTCTCCATTACTTTTACGGATGCCGCAAAAGCATAAGCTGTACAAATGGAAGATAATAGCAATAACAATACCCAATCATTTTGAGTCAAAACAAAAAAATCTGTCGTAAACTTCTGTTGAACTAAAAAATAAATAGAGATAAAAAAACACCCCGCTACAAACTCATAAAAAGTAATTAAAGCAGCATCATGATTTTGAATTAGTTTCCCATTAAAAATGGTAAATAAGACTCCCAAGATTATCGAAATCAAAGCATAAATCATTCCAGCGAGATAATCAACCTCAACGTTAATGATAAATCCTAATCCTAAAATTGTTATTAAACCAAAAACCACTTCATACCCAATTATTTTTCGACCAAAAAAGAGTGGTTCTATCAAAGACGCAAAAAAAGCACCAAGAGAAAAAATAGAAAGTGTAATAGAAACATTTGAAACCTGAATCGCCTGAAAGAATAAAATCCAATGGAGTGCAATGAGTAAGCCTACAAAAGTCAACTTTAAAAACACGTTAAATGGAATGCGAAAAGTCATTTTTTTATAATAAATATACAGCCCTAAAAAGCCTGAGGCCAAAAGCATTCTGTACCAAACTATAACACTAGCTTCAATTGTCATCAGCGCTCCTAACACTGCTGTAAACCCCCAAATAAAAACGATTAAATGGAGTATTAAATAACTTTTTATATTAGCGCTTTGCATTACGTAATAAATATAATGCCAAGATTCCAAAAACAAAATTTGGAAACCAAACCGCTATAAATGGCGAAAAAGTAGTTTTTTCGGCAATAACACCAAAAACTTTGTCAAAAAACACAAAAGCAAAGGCAATAGCAATCCCTATGGTCAAGTTCATTCCCATACCTCCTCTTCTTTTCATTGCTGAAACTGAAACAGCTATAATTGTCAATATAAATGCTGATATAGGAACACTATATTTTTTATACAAAACAACCATATAAACATTTACATTTGAGGAACCTCTTGCTTTTTCTTTGTCAATAAAACTATTTAGCTTGTCCAGAGTCAAGGTCTCAGCAATATATACTACAGGAGTTAAATCTTCTAAATCAAAACTGAATACGGTTTTCTTTTCGGAAACTTTTTCTATTTTATCCCCGAATTCTCCAACCGTTCTTTTGGTGTAATCATACATTGTATAAGTACTATCAGCGGGATTCCATTGAATTCTGCTGGCAGTAATTTTTGAAACTAATTTTTCTTTATCAAATTTTTCTAAAGCAAAATTAAAGGCTGTTTTTGAATAAGAATTAAAACTATTAACATACAAAAACTCATGATCATTTATCTGGCGGTACACATCGGTATTATTCCCACGCATTGCTTCTTGCCCTCCTCTTCTTAAATAAGTATATCTAAAATTATTGAAGCCTTCACTAGAGACTGGAACCACAAAAAAGCCCATAATCAATACAAAAACGGACACTAAAGAAGCTCCGATAATATAAGGTCTTAAAAATCTAGTAAAAGATATTCCGGAACTCAATATTGCAATAATCTCCGTATTATTCGCCAACTTAGAAGTAAACCAAATAATCGATAAAAATAAAAATATAGGAAACAATGCGTTAGCAAAATAGATCGTAAAATGATAGTAATAAACAGCAATTTTGAGAAAAGGAACATCGTTCTCAATCATGTAATTGATCTTCTCCGACACATCGACAATGATTCCAATGGGAACAAACATCGCCAACATAGTCACAAAAGTGGCCAAATATCTTTTTAAAATGTACTTATCTAGTATTGTTAGCATCGTTAAGTTTAATCGGTTAATTGCTTAATTGCTTAACCGAATAACCGATTAAACTTTTAAACACTTTTTTTACAATCGCTGACTCATATTCTTAACCATCATATCCTTCCAAGTTCTAAAGTCACCTGCAATGATGTGTTTTCTAGCCTCACGAACCAACCACATATAAAAACCAAGGTTGTGAATCGTAGCAATTTGCTTTCCTAGATACTCATTGGCAGCAAAAAGATGGCGCAAATAGGCTTTAGAATATTCCGTATCTACATAAGTAAGAGCCATTTCGTCAATTACCGAAAAGTCATCTTCCCACTTTTTATTTTTGATATTGATGGTTCCGTTAGCCGTAAACAACATTCCGTTTCTAGCGTTTCGAGTCGGCATCACGCAGTCAAACATATCAATTCCGAGTGCAATATTTTCCAAAATATTAATTGGAGTTCCAACACCCATCAAATAACGAGGCTTATCCTCGGGCAAAATAGCTGTAACCACTTCCGTCATCGCATACATTTCCTCCGCTGGTTCTCCAACAGACAATCCACCAATCGCATTCCCAACTTGATTGGTATTCGCAATATATTCTGCCGATTTCTCTCTTAAATCTTTATAAACACTACCTTGAATAATCGGGAAAAAATGTTGATTATAGCCGTATTTCATTGGTAATTTATCCAAATGAGTAATACAACGATCCAACCAACGGTGGGTCATATTCATCGAGCGACGTGCATAATGATAATCACAAGGATAAGGCGTACATTCGTCAAAAGCCATGATAATATCAGCTCCAATCGTACGCTGAATTTCCATTACATTCTCCGGTGTAAAAACATGGTATGAACCATCAATATGTGATTTAAACTTCACTCCTTCTTCCTTAATTTTTCGGTTTGAAGAAAGCGAATACACTTGATACCCACCAGAATCTGTCAAAATAGGACGCTCCCAGTTCATGAATTTATGCAATCCACCCGCTTTTTCAAGAATTTCTGTCTTTGGACGCAAGTACAAATGATAGGTATTTCCCAAAATAATATCTGGATTAATATCTTCCCTTAATTCCCTCTGGTGCACTCCTTTGACAGAAGCAACCGTACCAACGGGCATAAAAATTGGGGTTTCAATCACACCATGATCAGTGGTAATACTTCCTGCTCTAGCCTGAGACTGCGGATCTTTCTTTAATAAATCAAACTTCATACTAACTGTTTTGTACCGATTGTTCGGCGGGCAAAGATAGTTTAATTTAGAAAAAATCTCCATATTAAAAACCTAAAGTCTTTCATAAAAAAATAGCCTTTTCAAAATCATTTGGGCATGACCCTGCTTCCACTCCGTTCCACCAGCGTCGGGCTATACATTACAAGTCCTCAACAAGTTCCGCTATCGCTACACTTGTTTGCGGGCTTTTCATTGCTATCCCTCATGCAAAACCACCAGAATACATCTATAATATTTTTTTTCTATTAAGAAATTAAGACTTAATGTATCTTAATTTCTTAATAGTTAAGCTTTTTTTCAAAATAGTTCCTAGTCAGCACAACATTAGTATTTGTATCTTTGTATAAAACAAAACAAGCCATGAAACTCAACATTCAAGATACTTTCAACAAAGAACTACCCGCTGATCCTATTGCAACCAACAGCATCAGACAGGTAGAAAAGGCTTGTTTTTCTTTCGTTACTCCCACCAAAACAGCAAACCCAAAAGTACTTCATGTTTCTCCCGAAATGGCAGAGAATCTAGGAATTTCAATTGAAGACACTCAAACAGAATTTTTCAAAAACATAGTTACAGGAAACGAAATTATACCCAATACGCATCCCTATGCTATGTGTTACGGCGGTCACCAATTTGGTAATTGGGCAGGGCAACTCGGCGATGGCCGCGCCATCAACTTAACCGAAGTCGTTCATAACAACCAACGTTGGGCAATTCAACTCAAAGGCGCTGGAAAAACACCTTATTCTAGAACCGCAGACGGATTGGCTGTTTTAAGATCTTCAGTACGAGAATATTTATGTAGTGAGGCCATGTTTCATTTAGGAGTTCCTACAACTAGAGCATTATCATTATCATTATCTGGTGATCAAGTTTTGCGTGACGTATTGTACAACGGAAATCCTGCTTATGAAAAAGGTGCAATTGTAAGCCGCGTTGCCCCTAGTTTTTTGCGTTTTGGAAATTATCAAATTTTCGCTTCTCGCCAAGATCATGAATCGTTAAAGACATTAGTCGATTACACCATTAAACATTTTTATACCAACTTAGGATCTCCTTCCAAAGAAACTTATTTACAGTTCTTTCAAGAAGTTTCCAGTAGAAGTCTCGACATGGTTTTGCATTGGCAGCGTGTCGGTTTTGTACACGGCGTTATGAATACCGATAATATGTCGATACTAGGATTAACGATCGATTATGGTCCTTACGGTTGGCTGGAAGGCTATGATTATGGCTGGACACCCAATACAACTGACGCACAAAATAAACGCTACCGTTACGGCAAACAACCCGAAATGGTATTGTGGAATTTATACCAACTTGCCAACGCTTTGTATCCATTGATCGAAGAGGCTGCAGGATTGGAAGCTATATTAGAAAATTATAGAACGCAATATGACGAAAAGTATCTTGATATGATGCGTTCTAAAATCGGGTTGTTTACCGAAATCGAAGACGATGCAACACTAATACAAGAACTAGAAGAAAACCTACATTTGACAGAAACTGATATGACTATCTTTTTCAGAAATCTGAGTCAGTTTGAAAAAGAAAATCCAGACAATGGTTCCTTGATTATCCAAGACGCATTTTATGAATCATTGGAACAACTTCCAGAAATCATTCAAACTTGGAACAACTGGTTCCATAGATACAGTACTCGATTAGCATTCGAAAAAGAAACCAATGTGGAACGTGCTCAAAAAATGAATTTAGTAAATCCAAAATATGTTTTGCGAAACTATATGTCGCAACTCGCCATTGACGCAGCTGACAAAGAAGATTACAGTTTGATTGACGAATTGTTTCAACTTTTAAAAAATCCCTATATGGATCAACCCGAAAGTAAAAAATGGTTTGCTAAACGCCCTGACTGGGCACGTAATAAAGTAGGATGCTCTATGCTTTCATGCAGTTCTTAACAAAAACAGAATCGAAATAATTGTGTATGATTTTTTGGATAAAAAGTATTACTTTTCCATTTGTAAAAAAACCAAAACTCACAACCCTATTTTTTATTAATTATAGCTAACGATGAAAATAAAAAATCACTTCATACTCTTACTTTTCCCAATAATTATGGGAGCACAACAAAGTACTAAGACAGAAAAAACGAGTAAAAACAGTGCAAATAAAACAGTTATAAACTATTTTAGAGATAGTATTGTTTCTTATCAAAAATGGTATGGAAATGATCATTTAATAGACAGTCTTCAGTCTTTTTATTCGAACGGAAAGAAAAATGAAGTTTTTTATTATGATACTTCGGGGCAGCTTCACGGTACTGCTACGCAATTTAATTTTGACGGCGAAAAAATGGTAAGTTGGACGTTTGAACATGGAAAACTTCTAATCAGAAACGATTTCAAACTACCTTTGGCAAATACAAGTCAAGAAGAAGTTTCTAAAGCTGCTTTAGAAAAACTCAACCTCTTAAACCAAAAATCAAATTATAAGGTTACCAACTTTAACGACCTTTACGCTAGAGCGCATTTACACAAAAAACTACACAATAATACTTTATCGATTAAGGATTACAAGCAAGCCGAAGCTTATCTTGATCAATATGAATACAGTAATAAAAAACCAACAACCGAAACAAGCAAAGCAACTATAATCAAAGCTAAGACTGTTATATATGATGCGTTAGCCGAGTTATATTCCACTTTTGAAATGGAAGAAAATGCGCTACATTATTACGTAAAAGCAATCCAAACATCACCAGAAGATTATCGTGTTTTATATAACTTTACTAATTATTTGGTACGGGACAAATCGTATAAACTGGCAGAAACATATTTAACTCGAATCGTAACCGAAAGACCCGGTCATACGCATGCACAATGGGGAATGGCCAGTTTGTACCAAAAAATGGAACAGTACGATAAAGCATTGCATTTTGCTAATTTGGCTCTAGAAAAAGAAGCAGGACTCATCAGTAGAAACTCTGGGAATTATGACGAAGGTTGCAATTTAAAAACAATAAGAGGTCTTGCATACCATAAATTAGGAGAAACTGAGAAAGGAATAACCGATTTAAAAGAGGTTCTTTCTAAGGCAAAAAACAACTCGTATGCCATGAAAAACTTGGGCATTATTTACCTAGACCAAAAAAAGTATAATGAGGCGTGTCAACTTTTTCAAAAAGCAAAAGAATTAAATTACACCAAAGTTTTTGACGAAGATGATTTAGAAGATTTAATGAAGAGCGCTTGCAATGGGCTAGCGGTCCAATCTTCTAAAACAAAAACACCTTATGTGTATCCTAATCCTATAAAAGATCTTATATCGATAACGGAATACCCCTACAAGACATTTGATTATGAGTTTTTTGATTTTCAATCAATATCCGTTTTACATGGTCACAGTGTTGATGGCACCATCAACACAAGCAAATTAGTCTCTGGATTTTATATCCTCAAAATCTTTAATAACGAACTGCCTTATACATTCAAAATCATAAAAGAATAAATTTTATAAAAATGAAATACAAATGCATCATCTTCGATTGTGATGGAGTCATCGTAGATAGCGAGAGCATCTCAAACCTAACCTTAATTGAAATGGCAAAAACAGTTGGTGTAATTCTTACTGAAGCCTTTGTCATGAATCACTTTTTAGGAAAATCGTTAGCATTTTGCTTTCAATACATACAAGATCAAAGCGCAGAAAAATTACCTGATAATTTTGAAGCTGAATTCAGAGAACGTACTTTTCATGCTTTCAAAACACAATTGCAACCCATTCCTGGCATTCATGAATTATTAGACAAAATTGAAATTGATTTTTGCGTAGCTTCCAATGGCCCTAGAGATAAGATAAAATTGAATTTGACAACCGTTAAACTGATCGATAAGTTTGAAGATAAAATATTCAGTGCTTATGACATCAACAGTTGGAAACCAAACCCAGAACTCTATCTCCACGCTGCCAAAACCATGGGCTATGCTATAGAAGAATGTGTTGTTATAGAAGATAGCCCCGCAGGAGTACAAGCTGCCTTGGCAGGAGGTTTTGCTGTTTTTGGTTATCTAAATTCACATAACAAAAATGAGTTTTCTAAAATTAATATTCCTGTATTTGAGGACATGAAAAACTTAGACAACTTACTATCAGAATAATAGAATAGTATTTCTTGCCTTTTTTTGCTAACTTTATAATAACTACTTTAATTATCGAGTAATGAAAAAGATACTATTACTAGTTGTAACTGGATTTTTGATTGGAAGTTGCTCCACAGACAGAAACGTACCCCAATACCAGGCTGTTTTTGGTAAATGGAATTGGATTGAATCAACGGGAGGGATTGCAGGCATGCCGCTAACTCCCCAATCAACAGGAAACACAATTCAACTTGAGATTACTAAAACAACTATTGGTAAATATGTAGATGGAAAATTAGAATCCGAGCAAACGTATACTATCCAAATAGAACCTTCTATCTTTGGAGGAGAAAAGCCGATGATCATTTATGAAAATGATTCTAAATCTTCTTTTGAAATAAAAAACAATCAATTATTCCTAAACGAAGAATGTAATGACTGTTTTTTGAGTACCTATCAAAAAGAATAATTTCATTGCAAACTCTAAAGAGGTTTTGATAAAGAAACCTCTTAATTATTTTTAGTTAATTAACACTTATTAGCCCTAAGTTACTAAAAATTAAACACATAAAATCATTAACTTTGTAACAACCTAAAAAAAGGCTTAAGTATGTCAATAATAAAAATGCGTTAAATCCATAAAATGGAATTTTTCCATCTTGATTGGATTTTAAATATTAATTTAAAATAAATATCATGGAAAATTTAACCGTACACGATTCTGCACATGGATTACGAGATTTATTTGAATCCGGATTAAAAGACATTTATCACGCAGAAAAAGCATTAGGCAAAACCCTAACTAAGATGATAAAAAACGCATCAAATACCGAGTTAGTCGAAGCGATAAGAAACCACTTAGCGGAAAACAAAAAACATCTTATTCGATTGGAAGAAATTTTCAAATCTACAGGTATTAGACCTACTACCCATAAATGTAAAGCCATGAGTGGAATCGTAAAAGAAACAAACGAATTATTAAAAACAACCGACATTGGTACTGTACGAGATGCAGGGATTATTTCATCTGAACAAAAGATGAAACATTATGAAATTGCCACTTATGGAACTTTATGTGCCTTTGCGAATACACTGGGGGAAAAAAACGCAGCAGGTTTACTAAAAAAAACCCTTAATGAAGACAAAAAAGCAGATAAAGTATTATCCAGAATTGCAATGAATACAATTAACAGAAAGGCTTATTACGCAAATGCTATAACTACTGCTTTCTTGTAATTTCATATTTGATAAATTAACACAAAGCCTGTTTATTCAGGCTTTTTTTTGTCTTTTTTTTATTTATGTAACAAAAGTTACTGTGGTTGCCTTTATCTCGAACTACTTTTACATCAAGAAACAAACACAACAGTTACTAAAAAACATAAACCAAAATGGACTTAGAAAAAATCATAAAAGAAAACCAAGGAACTATAATCGATGTTCGTTCCTTCGCTGAATTTAGTGGAGGTCATGTATCTGGTTCTATTAATATTGCCTTAAACGAAATACCAGAGAGAATAGAAGAAATTAAGATTCTAAAAATGCCTTTAGTACTTTGTTGTGCCTCTGGAAACAGAAGCGGACAAGCACAACACTTCCTCTCTCAACAAGGAATAGAATGTCATAACGGTGGTTCTTGGTTAGACGTGAATTATTATCAATCTCAAAATTAAAAAAATGATTAACACATTAAAAAAGATATTTGGTATTGGACCAAAAGTAGATTTTGCATCATTAGTAAAAGAAGGCGCTATAATACTGGATGTACGAAGCCCATCTGAATACAAACAAGGGCATATAAAAGGTTCGAAAAACATTCCTTTGAATGAGTTGCCTAATCATATTTCAAAAATAAAAAAAGACGCAACCATAATAACGTGTTGTGCTTCTGGAATGCGTAGCGCTTCGGCCAAAAATATTCTAAAATCAAACAATTTCTCTACCATTTATAATGGTGGTGGCTGGTCAAGTCTTCAAAACAAAATATAGTCCCAACTATTAAAAAAAGTAAATCAACCATTTTCATTCTTAATTTAAATTAAGTTTCTGATATAAAAAACGAAATTCCATCATCAGAATTAAAGTGGTAATAAAATTAGTTAAGTACAAAAGAAAGTACTTAGAATTCATAAAAAGTCCTTATTATAGGGCTTTTTATGCTTTTTATATAAAACCAAACAATTTCCCAAATCATTTGTCTTAACACAAAATAAAATTTACATTTGCAATCAGTTTAACTTTTACACACACAATGAAGCCTAACACACAACAATTAAGCGATTTAACAATCCAAGTAAGAAGAGACATTCTTAGAATGGTACATGCTGTAAACTCCGGGCATCCAGGAGGTTCTCTTGGCTGTACAGAATTTTTAGTAGCACTTTACCAAAACCTTATGGAACGTAAGGAAGGATTTGATATGGACGGAATTGGTGAAGACCTTTTCTTTCTTTCAAACGGGCATATTTCTCCCGTTTTTTATAGCGTATTAGCAAGAAGCGGATATTTTCCAGTTTCTGAATTAGCTACATTTCGTTTAATCAACTCAAGACTACAAGGACACCCTACAACGCACGACCATTTACCTGGTGTACGTGTAGCTGCTGGATCATTAGGACAAGGTTTATCAGTTTCAATTGGTGCGGCTCAAGCAAAAAAATTAAACAATGACAACCATATAGTTTATGCTTTAACTGGAGACGGTGAATTGCAAGAAGGTCAAAACTGGGAAGCTATTATGTATGCATCTGCTAAAAAAATTGATAACTTAATTGCAACAGTCGATTTAAACGGAAAACAAATTGACGGTGCAACTGACGATGTATTGCCAATGGGAAGCATACGTGCAAAATTTGAAGCTTTTGATTGGGATGTTCTTGAAATTAAAGAAGGAAACAACCTAGACGCCATTATAGCTGGAATGAATGATGCTAAATCAAGAACAGGAAAAGGAAAACCAGTTTGTGTATTGCTTTATACTGAAATGGGTAACGGAGTAGATTATATGATGTATAGTCATGCTTGGCATGGTAAAGCACCTAATGATGCACAATTAGAAAATGCTTTGGCTCAAAATCCAGAAACTTTAGGTGATTACTAATAAGTAAAAAGATACTGAAATAAATTCAGCATAAAATGAAAAAATATACAAATACAGGAAGTAAAGATACTCGTTCAGGTTTTGGAGCGGGAATGACTGAATTAGGTCAAACAAATGAAAATGTAGTAGCACTTTGTGCTGATTTAATTGGTTCATTAAAATTTGACGAATTCAAAAAAAATCACCCAGAGCGTTTTTTCCAAATCGGAATTGCTGAAGCAAATATGATTGGAATTGCAGCTGGATTAACTATTGGTGGTAAAATTCCTTTTACTGGAACTTTTGCTAACTTTTCTACAGGAAGAGTTTATGACCAAATTCGTCAATCAGTAGCTTACTCAGAAAAAAATGTAAAAATCTGTGCGTCACACGCGGGATTGACTTTAGGAGAAGATGGTGCAACACACCAAATCCTTGAAGATATTGGTTTGATGAAAATGTTACCAGGTATGACAGTTATCAATACTTGTGACTACAACCAAACAAAAGCTGCTACTATTGCACTAGCTAAACTTCAAGGACCTGCTTATTTGCGTTTTGGTCGTCCTGTTGTAGCTAACTTTACACCTGCTGACGAAGAATTCGTAATAGGAAAAGCAATCTTATTAAGCGAAGGAACTGATGTAACTATTGTCGCTACTGGACACTTAGTTTGGGAAGCATTGATTGCTGCTGAGGCACTAGAAGCTAAAGGTATTTCTGCTGAAGTAATCAACATTCACACAATAAAACCATTAGATGATGAAGCAATTTTGAAATCGGTTGCTAAAACTGGATGTATTGTTACTGCTGAAGAGCACAACATCCTTGGAGGTCTTGGAGAAAGCGTTGCTAGAGTTTTAGCATTGAACAATCCTACTCCACAAGAGTTTGTTGCTGTACAAGATAGCTTTGGTGAGTCTGGAACTCCTGAGCAATTAATGGAAAAATACAAATTGAATAATCAAGCGATTTTTGCTGCTGCTGAAAAAGTGATTGCAAGAAAATAATAGCTTTTTTGAATACCTACTAAGCCGCTCTTTTTTATAAAAGAAGCGGCTTTTTTATTGGTTGCAACTAATTTTGTTTGTTATTTCCACAACTAATTTTCATTAAAAAATCTATCTAACGAGGTTTTCGATAGGCTCAAACTGAAAATCACATAAATTGCAGCAATTTGTTTTCAGGCATTATTTAGACAACTTATCTCCAGTGACTTATCCTCATATAAAAACTTCTACTTGTTACTTACAAATTTTTACGTGAGTGATAGTAGCTAGCTACCAAAGTAGCGCGGATAGCACGACAGCGGCCAGAGAAAAGGGCTCATAAGCGTAAACTGAATTGGCCCTTTTTTTTGGATGGTGGCACGTCCTAATTAAAAAATCCCGCTTCAAAAGAAACGGGATCTATATTTTGTGTGTGGTGTTATATTATTTAAGGATGCTTATTTTTATCTAAATAATCAGTTCCCTTAGTAATTTCTAATTTAGTAGTATAGCCATCTCCATCATCATCAACATCTAAAAAGTTAGGAATGCCATCACCATCAGTATCGTCATAATTTGTAGGCACTACAGGGTAGGTTGTTGTATTTAAATAACTATAAGCATATCCGTCATTGTTTAAATCTTCTAGATAAGATAGAACACCATCGCCATCTTGATCCAACCTTTGTAAGGCATATAATTTAAAACTAAACACTAGTGGAGCATAAGATGGAATAGAATTACTTCCTGAACTATAATACCCCAATCCTGAAGGAAGAAACATTACGCCTGCCCCAAAACCATTATAAACAACTTGACCATTGGTACCTTCGCTTGGAAGAGTTCCTGTTTTAAACTTAGGGAAAATTTCGCCCCAACCTCTAATTACATCACTATACAAACTAAACATGGACTGTGGAAATTTAGATTCTTCAAAGAAAGTAGCCGTTAATGTTGTTAAATCATTAGAGTCAGATTGATTTAAATAATACCCTTTGTATGCCGCTAATATATTATCAGCATTAGAAGGAGATTCTCCTGTACCTTGTCTTAGTACTAAATAATATACAGAATAGGTAATTCCGTGCAGTTGCACCTCTCTTGTGTATAATTTAGGACCAGATGTGCTTGTTAAATAAGAGTAAACAGATGGTTGATTGTTGTCAATTTTCGTAAAGACAACATCTTGATCGGTTTGGTCTCCAAGAGCATTTGTAATGGTAATATAATGTGTTTTTAAGTAGCTTTCAATCATCACATTTTCAGCCGTAAATTGTTCTTGAAAATCTCGCAATGGAACTGCCTCTATAGTATCTGAATTTTTTGAACAGGAAAATAATAGTACTGTTGTAATTGATAAAATAAAATAAAACTTAAATTTGTTCATTATAACTGATTTTTTAAGTGCGCAAGATACAATATTGATTTATTTTTGTAAACTATTTAACTTTGATTTTACAATTATTATGCGAATTGACAAATATTTATGGTGTGTACGGTATTACAAGACTCGAAACATGGTGACGGAAGCTTGCAAAAAGAATCACGTCACTGTAAATGGTCAGGTTGCCAAGCCCTCTAAAGAAGTATTTCCGACAGATAAAATTACCTTTAGAAAAGACCAAATCATACAAGTTATCACAGTTCTGGATATCCCGGAAAGTCGTGTGGGTGCTAAACTAGTGGATATTTACAGACGTAATGATACAGCACCAGAAGTCTATCAACATCTGGAACTTTTAAAACTTTCAAAAGAACATTACAGAAAAACTGGAACCGGAAGACCGACCAAAAAAGACCGTAGAGATATAGACGAATTTGGCAATGATATTCCCGAAGAAGACGAAGTGTCGTAGTTCAAAACACTACGTATCACAAAATTTAAACTTTATAACTCAACAAAAAATGAGCAAAAATATTATCCTTACCCATCAAGAGATTAATCATAAAATTAAACGTATTGCTTACCAAATCTACGAAACTTTTGTAGATAACGAAGAGGTAGTTTTGGCTGGAATTGCGCCAAATGGTTTCGTTTTTGCCGAGAAAATTGCTCAAGAACTCCAAGCAATTTCTAATTTAAAGATAAGCCTTTGCGAGGTTCAAATTGACAAACAAAAACCAGAGTCAGCTGTACATACTTCATTAACCAAAGAAGAATATAGCAACAAAGGGTTAATATTAGTAGATGACGTCCTAAACTCGGGAACTACTTTGATTTATGCGGTAAGGCACTTTCTAGATGTTCCTTTGTCGAAATTCAAAACTGCGGTACTTGTAGATAGAAACCACAAAAAATACCCCGTAAAAGCAGATTTTAAAGGAATCTCCCTTTCTACTTCACTATTAGAGCATGTTCATGTTGTTTTTGATGAAAAAGACAGCCACGCTTATTTGAATTAATACCTGTTTTACTTTTTATAGCCACAAAGGCTCAAAGTCACTTAGTTTTATTTACACTTAGTGACTTTGAGCCTTTGTTTTTATAATCCTACCAAAAAAAGGAAACACTAATTATCCTAAATTGTCACGAATTTTTAACCTAAAAACTAATTCCACGAATTTCGTTATAAGTCCTAATTTTATTTAAATACGTATTACCTGCTACATTTTATTTAAAACACTCTAAGCGTTTAAAACCTTGATTATATCGGCTACTATTAGATCAACAGATTGATCAACTGACACAGTATATTGGGCTTGGTTGTAAAAATAACTACGTTCAAAAAGATGTATTGCTATAAACTCCTTCATCTCCTCGTCTGTTTTATCAGCGATTAAAGGTCTTTGAGACTTTTCTAACACCAATCTATTAAATAAGGTATCGATTGATGCTTTTAGATAAATAGAGATTCTCCCCTCTCCTATTAACAATTCATGATTATTAGCATAACATGGAGTCCCTCCCCCTAAACCAATGATATAATCTTGGTCGTTATCTAGTAATTCTAAGAAACATTGGTGTTCTAATTTCCTAAAATAGATCTCACCTTTGGTCTCAAAAATATTTTTTATAGTCATTTTTGCTTTTTCTTCTATATAATTATCTAAATCTACAAAAGGAAGTTGCTTAATTTTGGACAATGATTTGGCAATTGTTGACTTTCCAGAACCCATATAACCCAATAGTATAATCTTACTCATAATTTAAAACGTTGCAAATTAAGTATTTAAAAAAAACATTAAAAAAAAGACAAATTTAAAACATTTTTTCTTGGAAAACTCTAAATAAAGTCCTTATATTTGCACCCGCAACAAGGAAAGAATATGACTCGATAGCTCAGTTGGTAGAGCACATCACTTTTAATGATGGGGTCCTGGGTTCGAGCCCCAGTCGGGTCACATATAATGATTCAAAATAAATTTTCTTTCCTTTAGCATTGACTCGATAGCTCAGTTGGTAGAGCACATCACTTTTAATGATGGGGTCCTGGGTTCGAGCCCCAGTCGGGTCACAAAAGGTCGTTCGTTTTTCGAATGACCTTTTTTTCATTTAGGCCACGTGGAGAAACGGTAGACTTGCCAGCTTGAGGGGCTGGTGCTCGCAAGGGCGTGTGGGTTCAAATCCCACCGTGGTCACTATAAAAACTAAAAGCTTGAGAAAATAGATTCTCAGGCTTTTTTTATGGTTCGAAATTTCAGTTGAAGTTTTAAAAGATGATAATTTACAGGATACAATCTAAATACTATCTCCAATATTCATTTACATGTCCACTTTACCAATTTCATATAAATAAAGCATAGCGGAACTATCAATACATATTTTTTATCTCTGCCATGACAAATGTACTATGGGTGCTACCTATACTTTTAACTGCCCCTAATTTATTAAAGACAAAATCCTGATAATGCTTCATGTCTTTAGCAGAGACTTTCATTAAAAAATCGTAATCTCCTGCGATATTATAGCATTCCACAATTTCTTCTATTTTCATAATATCATTAACAAACTGATTCCCGATATTTTTATCGTGCTGTTTAAGTTTGATATTACAGAAAACGATGAACCCTCTGTTTAGTTTTTCCGCATCCAGCAGGGCTATGTATTTTTTAATATAACCGCTTTTCTCTAATCTTTTAATACGTTCAAAAACAGGAGATGCCGAAAGATTTACCATCTTAGCAAGCTCCTTTACTGTATATTTAGAATTATCGTGAAGAATATTTAATAATTGAAGATCAACAGCGTCTATTTGCTCCATAGAATATTTTACTTAAAAAGGTTAAATTAATTGGTGAATAAAGAACAATAATCTTCAAATATATCAAAAGCAAACACAAAAACCTTATTATGATTAAATATAAGTTTTAATGACCTGTAAAACTTACTTTTGCAGTATAAAAATCTAAAAAAAGCAACATCACCTTGAAGAAGTTATTAAAAGCATTAAGTAAAGTAGGTTTTGACAGTTTCTTGTTAATGATAGGCGCCATGATCCTACTAGCTTATTTTTTCCCGATGCCAGGCATGATCAAAGAACCTGTTTCTCTAGAGGAGATTGCCAATGTAGGCGTGTCGTTGATTTTCTTGTTTTATGGCTTGCGGCTAAGTGTTGAGAAACTTAAAGCCGGACTTGTCAACTGGAAAATGCATATTATCGTTCAGCTAACAACGTTTTTGTTTTTTCCGCTCCTTGTTTTGGCATTTCGCCCTTTGTTCATGAACACCGAGTACGAATTGCTTTGGTTGGGTGTGTTTTTTTTAGCAGCTTTACCGTCCACAGTTTCCTCTTCCGTGGTCATGGTTTCTATAGCCAAGGGTAACATCCCCGCCGCCATTTTCAATTCGAGCATCTCTAGTTTGATAGGAGTAGTGGTTACGCCGCTATGGGTTGGACTGTTCATAGCTTCTGTAACAGGCGATTTTGATGTTACTCAAATCTTCATAAAGCTAATTCTTCAAGTACTATTGCCTGTCATCATTGGCATCTGCCTCAACTCTCGTTTTGGTGCCCTAGCCGAAAAATACAAGAAACAGCTCAAACAGTTTGATCAAGCAATCATCCTTACCATCATTTATACGTCGTTTTGTAAGTCATTCTCCGAACATATTTTTGAAGGCTTCACAGCCTTTGAGCTTGCCGCACTCGCCGTAGCAATGATGACCTTATTTTTGGTTGTCTTCTTTTGTGTAGGTCTACTCAGTACACTTTTTGGCTTTTCAGTTAAAGATCGTATCACCGTTTTATTTTGCGGCTCTAAAAAGTCATTGGTACATGGAACCGTCATGTCAAAAGTGCTTTTCCCGCACAGTACCATCACAGGTATCATATTGTTACCACTAATGCTCTATCATGCCTTGCAATTGACTGCAGCCAGCATCATCGCTCAGAAGATGGCCCGACGAAATGAAGAATAATGCTTTTGCCTTATGCTGTTTTGGTTTTATAAAAAGCATTTAGAAGTTATAGAACAGGATGTTAGAAGAAGTTTATTGAAATTCGTTTCAGTAAACTTTTTTTTATTTATGAAAAACCCGAAAAAGTCCTGTCTAAAGTTTTTCAATATTTAAATGATTAAAACTATTCGCTTAGTGTCCTAAAAAATAAACATGCAGAACTTAATTGCGATATAGGCAATAACTAGTCATACATAACTTAATAATACAACCTCAACAAAATCAAAAGAATCATTTATCAGAAAGCTGAAAGAAAACTTAAATGACATCGCGAGTTGAGTTGAAGAAGGAGAAAAAACTCTTTAGAATTGTCTTTTTATTCTAAAAATTAAATTTATAAGTAGAATTCTTTAACTAAAGAACATTTAAAAAAAGGCAACAAAAAAAAGCAGTGAAAACTGCCTTTTTATATTCTATACGTATCAAACTTATTGGTCATTGGTTGTTCCTTACAGAACAAATCTCTTCTTCAATTTGACATGAATCTAAAATCAATAGAGAGTAAAAATCATCATCAATTTTCAACCACATTACCTAATCAATACATTGTGACGAAACACCAAGTTCTTGACGTATAATCTCTGCTCCCGCGCTTAAAGCACTTAACTTACCGCTAGCTACAGTTCGAGATAATGGAGCCATACCACAGTTTGTACTAGGATAAAGGTTTTCGGCATCCACAAACTCCAGCGCTTTACGCAAGGTGTCAGCTATTTCTTCGGGTGTTTCGATAGTGTTGGTTGCTACATCAATGGCACCAACCATTACTTTTTTACCACGAATAAGTTCCATTAAATTAAAAGGTACACGTGAGTTATGACATTCTAATGACACAATATCAATGTTAGATTTTTGAATTTTAGGAAAAATTTCTTCATATTGACGCCATTCTGATCCTAATGTCTTTTTCCAATCATTATTCGCTTTTATTCCATAACCGTAACAAATATGGATAGCAGTTTGACATTTTAAACCTTCAATAGCTTTTTCTAGTACTGCCATTCCCCAATCGTTTACTTCATTAAAGAATACATTAAATGCAGGTTCATCAAACTGGATAATATCTACTCCTGCATCTTGAAGTTCTCTTGCCTCCTCATTAAGCGCTTTCGCAAATTCCCATGCCAGCTTTTCTCGGCTTTTGTAATGATCATCGTATAAGGTATCTACCATTGTCATCGGGCCAGGTAATGCCCATTTTATAGGCTTATTAGTCAGTGTACGTAAAAATTTAGCATCATCAACAAAAACTGCTTTTTGACGTCTAACTTCATCTACAACAATAGGTACACTCGCATCATAACGATCCCGAATTTTTACAATTTTACGGTTTTCAAAATCGACACCGCTTAAATGCTCGATAAAAGTCGTTACAAAATGTTGACGTGTTTGCTCACCATCACTAATTATGTCAACCCCTGCTAATTGCTGTTCCTGGAACGAAATGCGCAAAGCATCTTGTTTCCCTTCAACTAACTGATCCCCTTCTAATTTCCAAGGTGACCAAAGTTTTTCGGGTGGTGCAAGCCAAGAAGGCTTTGGTAAACTTCCAACAATTGAGGTTGGTAATAATTTTTTCATAATCAAATAAATTTAATGTGTTGTAATTAATTAAATAGCAAAATTAGCAGACCATTGCTCTAAGACACTTTTGTTAGGTAATATGAAATGCTTTTCTGCAAATTTACCTTGCTCAATTGCTAACTGAGATCGTTCTTCTCGGTTGTATATAATTTTTGTTAAAGAATGGTCTTGATTATTTAAACTTGGCTTAAAACAGGATGCTGCAGCAGAATTGGCATTATAAATTTCAGGTCTATAAATCTTTTGAAACGTTTCCATTGTACTAATGGTACTGATTAATTCAAGGTTTGTATAATCTGTTAGTAGCTCGCCAAAGAAATAAAACGTCAAAGGAGCCACGCTATTAGGAGGCATAAAATAACGAGCCTGCACACCCATTTTTTTGAAGTATTGATCTGTTAAAGAAGAATCGCTGGTTTGGTATTCAAAACCTAATACCGGATGATGGTTTCCTGTACGATGATACGTTTTATTATTTGATACACTTAAACATATAACCGGTGGTTTGGTAAAGTGTTTTTTGTAAGTATCTGAATTTACAAAATGCTTGAATATATTGCCGTGTAATTCACCAAAATTAGCAGGCATGCTACTATTATTTTCATCCTTGGTATGTTCTGAAAGCAATACGCTAAAATCATAATCACGGACGTAAGACGAGAAATTATTTCCAACAATACCTTCGATGCGTTTTCCTGTTTTGTGATCGATAATATGTGTTTTTAAAATCTCAATCGATGGGAATGATTTACCACTACCATCAATATCAATATAAACAGAAACTATTTCTAATTCAACCGAATAGCGATCATTATTAGGATTATCCCAATTCGCCAAGGTATTAAAACGATTGTTAATCATATTAATCGTATTGCGTAGATTTTCTTGACGACTCGCTCCTCTTGCCAAATTAGCAAAATTGGTTGTTGCGCGTGTACTGTTGGATGGAATATAGTTTTCATTGAAATAAATACTTTCTAATGTGAATGTAAATTCATTCCTCATTGTATTGTGGGTATTTTCAATATTTTTCTTGTCTTTTATTCTTAAATCTTCCTGTAAATTCGCTTTCATGAGATAAAATATTTAGTATTTTTACCTTGCAAATTTGAAAATAAAAGATGAATTATTCTAGTTTTAATTTAAATTAAGATAATTATTCTTTTTTAAAGATTTTTTAAAGATTTTTAATCTTTTCATAAATATGCTATGCGAAAAAAAAGATAATTTCACTTTAGAGAACTTAGATTTTATTATGGAGTTGCCTACAAAAGTGCCACAGAAGGTTAAGGTATTCTGCGTTGTATAAGGCAATTTTTGAAGAAATCTACTAGTCAAATTAATTCCAAAAATGTAGCTTAACTTAATCTGCCGTTTTTGTTTGTATATCCAATATGACTTTAACCCATATTTATAATGACTTTTAATTAGAAATTAAAAGTCATTTGAAATCTTTAAATCTTCTACTAAAAGATTCGAATTTTGTGTCTTTAGTGTCACAATTATTAAAATCACAAGAGACAACATCAATCAACTTCCTACTTAAAATGATCTAGGGCGTTTTTTTATGACTATACAACTACTCTATTTCTCCATGAAATTATATTTTTGCAGAACTAATCGCATCAATAAACAAAATGGATCAGGATAAATTTATTTTCTGCCTCGAAGCAGTAGCCGACGTTGAAATAGAAACCACTACTAAAACACTTGAAAACCTTGAAAATCTAGCTTTTCATCTAGGAATTACTAGTATTCACAAAACCTGTGATACAATTGAAGGACTTGAAGAAAGCCTACAAACTTTATTGTATGACGATCATAATTTTAAGGACTACGAAATTATTTATTTAGTAATGCCTGGTGAAGCGAATAGTATTTGCTTAAACAACTACTATTACAGCTTTGAAGAAATAGCAGAACTATTTGAAGGAAAGATGAAAGGAAAGATTCTTCATTTTGCCAACACCAAACTAGTCAATTTAAGCACCGAAGAGGCACAATACTTCTTGGATGTCACTGGAGCAAGCGCCGTTTCGGGATATGGAATGGCTAGCAAACAATTTCCTAGCCATCATCTTGACTATGCTTTTTTTAATTTGTGCCAAGACGAAGACGACTTGAGAACAATTGTAGAGGAACTGCACCAGAAACATTATGCCCTTTGCAAACTACTTGATTTTAGATTGTATTATTAATACCAAACAGACTAATATCCTTTTTAAACTACAATTCCAATAATTTTCATAAACCACAATGAAGTATTCTAAGTTTCAGCTAAAAACCTTCGTGTACAACTTCTAATTAAATTTAGCCTATTAACTTTATAAAAAAAGCCCCAAAAACAACAGTTCATGGGGCTTTAACTCTATTTCAAATCCTAACTATTTCACACATCTAAAACCAAGATGATTGGCTCCTGATTTGATTTCACCATTCCCTCTAGTTCCTACCATGTAACGACTGCAATATTCACTTGTACATAAAAAAGAACCTCCTCTATGTACACGTTTCAACTCATTGTTTCCAGACGTGTCATAAGGAGCAGTTTCGGGACCTTGAGGATTACGAACCACTTTGCTACTTTCACTAATTTCAGCATAATAAGTTTCACTATACCAATCGTGTACCCATTCCCAAACATTTCCACCTACATCATATAATCCATATGCATTTGGTTTATATTGTTTCACTGGTGCAATCCCTACAAATCCATCTTCACCCGTATCTCCTTTTTCAACAGGAAAAGTTCCTTCAAAAATATTGGCTTGGAATTTTCCATCCACTTTCAATGTATTTCCCCAAGAATACAATTCACCAGACTTACCACCACGAGCTGCAAATTCCCACTCGGCTTCAGTCGCTAATCTCTTTCCTGCCCATTTTGAATATGCTACAGCATCCTCATAAGCAATATGAACAACCGGATAGTTTCCTTTATTTTTCAGATCACTATTAGGACCTAATGGATGTTTCCAATCGGTTCCTCCAACAAAATCCCACCATTGCAAGAAATTATTCAAATCAACTTTACTCGATGTTGGTTTAAAAATAGCAGAACCCGCAATTAAATATTCTTCTGGCACATTTGGTAAATCCTCAGTTGTTGGTTTTATTTCCGCAACCGTTACATAGCCTGTTGCCTTTACAAAAGCTTCAAATTGATCATTTGTCACTTCTGCTTCATCCATCCAAAAACCATCTACATATACTTGATGTATAGGTGATGCATCTTTAGTTATCCCTTTAACACTGCATAAGCTTTCATCAGAAATATCACTTCCCATTGAAAATTCTCCTCCTGGAATCCACACCATTCCTTTAGGAGCAGCTGTTGCAGGTCTATTCTTTTTATTTTCGATAGTTGGCTTGTACAATGAGCTTCTTTCTACCGAATTATCATCAATACAGTCTTGGGCTATATCTTGCTTAGGAGTATTAACACATTTTGAGTATCCAAAAGCAATTGTAATAATACCGAGTGTCACTAATGCGTACAACCCGATTTTTTTTTGTCGTTTATTCACTTTTATTTTAATTATTATAGCTCAATTATAGCCGTTATTTTGGTTAATTTTTAGTTTAGGACAAACAAAGTTCTTATTTTCTAATCGAATATACTATCAATTATTACTTTTTTTAAAAAACTTTAACTTACAGTAAAGAATCATCCTTAATTAAATATCGAAAAAAGGGGAATTACTAAATCTAAAAGGTCTCCTAGTTTAATTTAGACTCAAAAAAAATAAAATGGTTTAAAAAAGCAAACCGATACACCACTAAATATCTTTAAAACCGTAATTTATCTAATTCTTAACCATTTAGCACAAGAACTTCAAATATCTTAATTTACATACAAATCTGTCCTAAATATTAGAATTATTTTGTATTTCAACCACTCTTCACTATCTTTCGTGTTCAATAAATAAAAACCTTAAACATTGAACCAATGTTAGAAGAACAACACGATAACCTGCAAGATGCAGATGGAAATTTGATTACTGACTCTAATGAATCATCACCAACAGCAGATGTAGAAGAGACCGAGGACACACCAGTAGCCGAGGCTAACAAAAACCAAAATGCATTAAATGCTATAGACGAATCTAATGCAGAAGAAAGCGAAGATGAAACTCTAAGAGAGCGTCATGAAATCCCTTTGTTGGATTACGACACGCTTTCAATGGAATCTCTTGTGGATGAACTACATAAACTAGTTACCACAGACAAAGTGATGTCTATTAAAGAACATATAGATGAAATTAAAAAATCGTTTTTAGCTAAATACTATCATTTTATTGAAGAAAAAAAGGAAGAATTTCATAATGAAAACCCAGATACTACTGAAGATTTCCAATATCATTTGCCTTTAAAATCAACCTTTGATCATCATTATACCGAATATAAAAACAAAAAAAATGCTCATTTCAAAAGTTTAGAAACCAATCTAAAATCCAATCTTGAAAACAGATTAGCTATTGTTGAGGAACTAAAAGAACTCATCAATCCACAAGAACACATCAAAGACACCTTAAAACATTTTAATGAATTAAGAGAAAGATGGAAAAATGCTGGCCCTATTCCAAAAGACAAATACAACCATGTTTGGAATAACTACCATTTTCATGTGGAAAATTTCTACGACATTTTGCACTTGGATAGAGAAGCTCGTGATGTAGACTTTAAACACAATTTAGAACAAAAACATAAAATTATTGAACGTGTTGCTATTTTGGCAGACGAAGAAGATATCAATAAAGCCTTTAGAGAACTTCAAGATCTTCACCGTATTTGGAAAGAAGATATTGGACCTGTTTCTAGAGAGCACCGTGATGAAATCTGGAATCAATTTAGTGATTACACCAAACAAATTCACGACAAAAGAGAGCAACTTTTTGAAAAACAAAGAGGAAACGAAGTTGAAAACCTTAGCAACAAAAAACTAATCATTGCTGAAATTGAAACATTAGGAACTGTAAAAGTGAATTCACATTCCCAATGGTTAGTTCAAATTGAAAAAGTAGAAGCTTTAAGAACTGCTTTTTTTAATGCTGGAAAAGTTCCTGCTGATGTCAATGAAGAAACTTGGGCTGCTTTTAAAACTGCCGTACGAAACTTCAATTCTTTTAAAAATTCTTTTTACAAAGAAATCAAAAAAGATCAAAACGATAATCTAGCCCAGAAAAATGCCTTAGTAGCCAAAGCAGTAGAATTACAAAACAGTACTGACTTTGCTATTACCACGCCTATCATGAAGCAAATTCAGAATGAATGGAAACAAATAGGTCATGTGCCAAGAAAATATTCCGATAAAATCTGGAAAGAATTTAAAGCCGCTTGCAACCATTATTTTGACCAATTAAAAGAGTTCAAACACGAAGAAAATAGCGAAGAAATTGAAGCTTTTGATAAAAAGAAAGCCTATTTGGAATCGTTAAGAGAATTTCAATTAGTAGGAGAACACAAAACCGATTTGGATGCTATCAAGGCTCATATTGAAACTTGGAAAAGTTTTGGAAGAGTTCCACAACAAAGAAGACATATCGAAGGTAAATTCAATAAAATATTGGATGCCCTTTTTGACAAACTAAGTTTAAGCAAAAAAGAAGGTGATATGATGCGTTTTGCAAATCGTTTGGACAACTTGTCTGAAAACAACGATACTCGCAAAATTGAAAACGAAAAGATTTTTATCATTCGTAAAATTGATGAAGTGCAAAATGAAATTTTTCAATTAGAAAATAACATTCAGTTTTTTGCCAATACAAAAAACGCAAAAAAAGAGAATTCAATTGTATTAGAAGTGCGCAAAAACATTGCCATTCACAAGGAAAGCCTTGACACTTGGAAAGAAAAACTAGCACAGTTACGCAATCTAAACCAGGAATAGAGAGGTTAGAGGTTAGAGGTTAGAGATTAGAGATTAGAGATTAGAGGTTAGAGGTTAGAGGTTAGAGGTTAGAGGTTAGAGGTTAGAGGTTAATTTCAAAAATTAATTCTTAATTTTTGAAATTAACCTCTTTGATTTTTTGACTTTTAACTTTTGACATTGACTTTTGACATTGACCTTTGATTTTTGATTTTTGATTTTTTCTGAACATGACAATTATCATTTTTAATCATGCAGTACTACCCTACTTTTGATTATTGATAAATGAGTTGAAAATGAAAAAGTCGCTGTTACAAAAATACAATGTTCCCGGTCCAAGATATACTAGTTATCCAACCGTTCCCTATTGGGACGAGGCTAATTTCACTACTGACGATTGGACAAAAACACTTCGGAAATCATTTATAGAAAGTAATACAACCGAAGGTATTAGTTTGTACATCCACCTTCCTTTTTGTGAAAGCTTGTGTACTTTTTGTGGTTGCAATAAGCGCATCACCAAAAACCACCAACTCGAAAGTCCGTACATTCTAGCCGTTTTAAAAGAATGGAAAATGTACTGCACTTTACTTTCAGAAAAACCAATTATCAAAGAAATCCATTTAGGTGGCGGAACTCCAACCTTTTTTTCAATAGAAAATTTAGAGTTACTCATAAACGGCATTTTCAAAACTGCAGAAAAAGCACCTCAACATGAATTTAGTTTTGAAGGTCACCCTAATAATACCAGTCGTAAGCATTTACAAAAACTATACGATATAGGTTTTAGACGCGTGAGTTTTGGGGTTCAAGATTACTCTGAAAAAGTGCAAACAGCCATTCATCGCTACCAACCTTTTCATAATGTTGCCAAGGTAACTTTATGGGCAAGAGAAATTGGTTATACGTCCATAGGACATGACCTTATTTTTGGCCTTCCTTTTCAAACTATTGAAAATGTGGCAGATACTATTGAAAAAACAAAATCACTACAACCCGATCGATTGGCATTTTACAGTTATGCACATGTACCGTGGATAAAAGGTAATGGACAACGCGGTTTTAAAGACGAAGACATTCCTAAAGATGAGGAAAAAAGAAAACTTTATGAAATAGGCAAAATCCTATTAGCTAAAAATGGTTATCATGAAATAGGAATGGATCACTTTGCACTTCGAGAAGATAGTTTGTATCATTCTTTTAACGAGGGAAAATTGCATCGTAATTTTATGGGTTACAGTTCTTCAAAAACACAATTAATGATTGGATTGGGAGTATCTTCCATCAGTGACAGTTGGTATAGTTTTGCTCAAAATGTAAAAACTATTGAAGAGTATTACCAAATATTGGAACAAAACGAACTGCCTGTTTATCGAGGACATCTTCTGTCAACCGAAGATTTGTTAATTCGCAAACATATTTTGAATTTGATGTGTCAATTCACAACCTCTTGGGCAACTGAAGCTGATTATTTTAATGAAATTCCCGAAATACTTTCACAATTAGACGAAATGGAAAAAGATGGACTGATTCAAATTCATAAAAACCATTTGGATGTTACCGAAAAAGGAAAACCTTACGTACGTAACCTATGCATGGCTTTTGATGTTCGATTAAAACGAAAAGCACCACAAACACAATTGTTCTCAATGACGATTTAGCGTACAAAAAAAGGTGAAAGAATATTTCTTTCACCTTTTTTCACTCTAACAAAAACCAACTAACTAATTCTTATATCCTTTTAAACTGGATTCCCATCCACCGTTGAAAGTAACCATTAACTTCTTTACCAATTGTGGGTTATTCATAGCAATATTTGTAGTTTCTTGAGAATCTTTTTCGTGGTCGTATAACTCAACAAACAACGGTTCTTTTTCAGGAAAACGTCTGTCTTTCCAGACTACCATACGATAACGATCTGTTCGCATAGCATAACCCATTACAAAATCTTCAAAAACTTCACGATCCCATTTGTCTCCCATTTGGTTTTCGATTCTAGTTTCGATTTTTTTGATAAGTGGAGCAAAAAATGAATTTCTAAAAGGCGGTGTATAAGGTCTTGCAGCCCACTCACGCATGGCAGGGTTTGGAAACAAACTAAATGCAGCATCTTGCCATTTTATGGATGGATTTTTCAAAACGGGAACCAGACTATGCCCTTCTAAATGAGCTGGACGCTTAAGCCCCGCTAAATCACTTAAAGTTGGAAAAATATCTACCAACTCTACCAATGCATCTGATTTTTGTCCTTTTACTTTGTCAGTAACTCCTGGAGCAACAATTATAAAGGGTACTCGAGTTGCCAATTCATAATTGGTCGCTTTTCCCCAATACCCCATTTCACCAAGATTAAATCCATGGTCAGACCATAACACAATAATTGTATTATCATACTCTCCCGAATCTTTCAAGGCTTGAACCATTTTACCCACTTGCGCATCCACATAACTAATGCAGGCGTAATAGCCATGACGTAATCTGCGTTGTAATTCAGGTGAAAAAGGTTCTGTTTTAGGTACATCTGCACCAACTCTTAATTCCATCGATTCTGACAATCCCATTGCAGCTCCATTCGTTGGAGGATTTACTTGAGTTGCGATTGGAATTTTGGCTTCATCGTATAAGTCCCAATATTTTTTTGGTGCAATCCAATCTAAATGTGGTTTATGAAATCCTAATCCTAAGAACCAAGGTTTGTCCTCTTTTTTAACCAAATCTTTTAAGGTTGCAATGGCGGAGTTTGTATTTTGCCCATCCTCGTAAGCATCGTCTGGAACATCAGCACATTCCGTAACTGGACCTTTCGCCAACCAGTTTTCGCGAATCATTTTTTCGCCGTATTTGGATTCTAAAGCGATTTTATTTTTCAAATACATTAATTGACTTTCAGGAAGTGAGTATCCACCAGTCACCTCTTCTGATTCCCCACTAGCTTTTACGCGTATTGGTTTACGACTCCATGAGAGCGCATCATCGGTATATTTTCCGTGAAATACTTTCCCTGTATAAACAGTTTCATATCCGTTTTCACGAAAATGCTGCGGAATGGTTTTGATACTCGGGCAATTCAATCGAAAATCTTGGAACAAATCTATTACATTGATTGTTTCTGGACGTGCTCCAGTCATTAAGCTGGCACGTGAAGGCCCACAAATTGCTTCTTGGCAATACGCACGATTGAATTGTATTCCGGCTTTGGCCAAAGCGTCAATATTCGGTGATTTTACCACTGGAGAGTCGTAACATCCTAAATCGGTACGAAGGTCATCTACAGCTATAAAAAGGATATTGGGTTGTTTCTTTTTTTGTGAAAAAACATTTGTTGAGAATACTACTGTCGCTAAAAGGAAGCTAAAAAAAACTCTATTTTTCATTTATTGTAAATTTTAATTGGATTCGACTTTTATTAAAAAGTCGAACAGGAACACTCTTGAACATACAAAGTAGTGAATTTTTTCTGAATTTTAGTTGCTTCAAATTACCTACTAGTATTCCTAATTTACCCCATGACTTTATTTAAGTACTTTTTACAGATACTATCAAAAAGTAAAACAATAGCTCTTTAGCCTTGAGAGCCCTGAAATATCAAGGGATATCGCAAATAGAAGACCGCTTTTTTAAACTAAATAGCAGATCTTATTTAGTTAATGGCAATTCGCCTGTGCTTGGACAAACAAACTCATATTGTTTGGAGAAACGTAAGGAATCCCAAGTCCTAGACCTCTTAAAATAAAAAGGACTGCAATAAGAATGGCGACATAAGGAATTACTTTTTGAATCTTGTTTCGAATGGGAATTGTTAAGAAAGAATTGATGTAAACAACTGCACTCATCATAGGCACAGTTCCCAATCCAAATAGCAACATATACCCTACTCCTAAACTAGCCGATTGCATAGCAATGGCACCAAACAAAGCCACATAAACCATTCCGCAAGGTAAGAATCCGTTGAGGAGACCAATAGTAAATAAGGATTTATAACTTTTGTTTCTGAATTGTTGTCCCAATTTGGTTTTAATACCAGATATTATTCGAAAGATAGGTTTTGAAAAGTTATACTCCGCCAATTTTCTCTCTGGAATTAAAACAACCAATATCATGGCAACACCTATAAAAATAGAAAGCTTTTGTTGAAAACCTGCAATAAACAATCCGCGACCAAGAATCCCAAATAACAATCCTATGGTTCCGTAAGCAGTTAATCGCCCTAAGTGATAGGTTAGAATTTGTGTCGTTTTTTTGGCAGGATTTTGTCGGTCCACAGGAAGCATCATCGCAATAGGACCACACATCCCAATACAATGAAAACTACTTATTAAGCCAAATATGAATGCTGTGTAGAGCAATGGGTTTATTGTTTAATGGTTTAAGAAAGTTTAAATGTTTAATCGGTTAACTGACTATTTCAAAAATCAAAAGTCAATCTCAAAAGTCAAATTCAACGTTTTGTACATCTACTCCAACAAATCAAAAATCAGAAATCGTTAATCAACAATCGTTAATTTTTTATATCATACCAAAAGGCAATCTCAAAAAGCAAAAGTCTAATTCAAAGCTTTGTACATCTACTCCAACAAATCAAAAATCTAATTCAAAAGGCAATTTCAAAAATCAAAAATTAAATTTGAAGCTTTGTAAATCTACTCCAACAAATCAAAAATCAGAAATCGTTAATCAACAATCGTTAATTTTTTAAATCTACAATCGTTAATCCAAAACTCATAACTCATGACTCATAACTCAATTAAAGATACAGCGTTTCCTTCGACAAATACAACTTTCCATCGTATTGCCATTCCATAGTAATGTCCCAACGACCGTCCACCAAATTTAATTTAGGTATGAGTAAAGTTGGATTAGAGTCTGAAAACGAAATGGGAATTTCGAAGTCAAACTTCTTGTTGGACGGTCTGTAGAGGGACACTTTTCCTTCTATTTTTGAAGCCTCAAATTCGGCTGGAAAAGTAACTGTAACTCCTTTATTTGTTATTGTAAATGTGGGTTTGTTTTTTAAATCATATGCGTTTTGCATACGTTCCAATTCATCTTGAAAATGAGCATCGTGTTTGTAATATTCCTCTACCACCAACTCATTGTCATATTTTGAATTGGTTTGTACTTTAATAACAAAATACAATATAAAACTCATGAACAAAGCTATTGCGATTACAATTCCTGTTCCCCAGTTGATTTTAAAACGGGAACTAGAAGCTCCCACCGATGTGCTTGTATTGTCGTTTTTCATATTCTTTTAATTTATTTAAGTGAATAGGAATCAATCAAAACTCCGAGGACTTAAAAAATTTGTCGTGGTAGTTTCAACTTTTCGATTGCCTTCAAACACTTCAATTTTCAACTTGGTTTTATCGCTTTCCAATAAATATTTATTGATTTCGATGAATAAAGTTCCGCTGCTCATACCTTGTTTAGGCACATTGAAATCAGATTTCCCAACAATATTCATTTTACCCTTGATTCCTACTAATTCGAAATGAATGTTTTTGAAATCGTCATTGGTTTTATTGATAATTTTAAAGGTGTAAATATTACTGATATTTTCGCCTTTGTGCTGAAACAATTGTCCTGGAAGCCTCAAAATCGTAGCTTCGACATCGTTCCTTAAAAATAACAAACCAAGCAATATCCCTACCAAAATACCTAGAATTGCAGTGTACCCCTTCATTCTAGCAGTAAATTTGAACGGCGCTTTCTTCTCTATTTCCTCTTCAGAAGCGTATCGTATCAATCCTTTTGGCAAGCCTACACTTTCCATTATAACATCACATTCATCAATGCAAGCAGTGCAATTCACACATTCTAGTTGCGTACCGTTACGAATGTCTATTCCCGTTGGACATACGTTAACGCATTGTTTGCAATCTATACAATCTCCTTTTCCGGTTTCTTCTCTATTTTCTTGTTTATTGTATTTGGCTCTACCTTCCTCTTTTTCGCCACGAACAAAATCGTAGGCTACATTAATGGATTTATTATCTAGTAAAACACCTTGTAAACGTCCGTAAGGGCAAGCAATAATACACACTTGCTCTCTAAACCAAACGAATATAAAGTAAAATACTCCTGTAAAAATGGATAATGAAATTAGCGTACTTAGGTGCGTCGTGGGTCCATCTTCAATCATTTGGAACAATACGTCACTACCAATAATATAGGCCAAAAACACATTAGCTATGGCAAAAGAAATAATCAAAAACAGCGTCCATTTGAACCCTTTTTTTCTAATTTTATCTGCATTCCATTCTTGTTTGGCCAATCGTATTTGTGCGCCTCTATCACCTTCAATCCAGTATTCTATTCGTCTAAAAACCATTTCGAGAAAAATGGTTTGTGGACAAATCCATCCGCAAAATATTCGCCCAAAAACAACGGTAAATAAAAGAAGAAATGCCACTCCCAAAATCATAAACAAGACAAAAATATAAATGTCCTGTGGCCAAAATGGGAATCCAAAAATATTGAATCGGCGTTCTAGCACGTTGAATAACATGAACTGATTGCCATTGATTTTAATAAAAGGATTGGCAACTAAAATCAGTAATAAAAAATAACTTACCCACTTGCGATAATCATAAAACTTACCCGATGGTTTTTTAGGAAAAATAAATTTTCTTGAACCATCGACATCAATAGTTCCGATGGTATCTCTAAAGGCTTCGTTGGGTAAGTTTGACATTATATTTGTTATTTAAATTATTCTGCTGCAGCTTCTTCAACCCAAACGTCTCCGTCTGGAGCTTTTGGATCTACAGGATTACTGCCTTTAAGTGAGATGATATAACTGGCAACTTTTTGAATCTCTTTTGGTTTCAAAGTTCCTTTCCAGGCAATCATTCCTTTTCCGTCACGACCACCATTATTAATAGTATGGAAAATATTTTTGACTCCTCCACCCAAAATCCAATTATCATCAGTCAAGTTTGGTCCAATTTGCCCTCCTGCATCTGCTCTATGACAAGCAGCGCAATTAGTCGTAAATATGGTTTTCCCTAAATCTAATTCGGCAGGATCAGTTAACAAGGTTACTGATTTTTCATCCATCAAATCGGGAGCCGTTTTCATGTATTCTGCTACATCAATTTTGGCTTGAGCCAACTCTTTTTGCAGCTCCATTTCTTGATTGTCTCCTCCCATGATTTCGAAACGAACAAAATATACTACCGCAAAAACAATACAAGCATAGAACAAATATACCCACCATGGTGGTAAATTATTGTCTAACTCTTGAATACCGTCATAATCATGATGCAAGATAATCTCTTCCTCGCTTTCCATTGACTTGGTACTCGTTAGTTTTTGCATTAAATCCTTGAACCATACCTTTTCAATCATTGGTACCTGTTCCTCTGTCGCTAGTTTTGCTTTTTCTTCGTCTGAGAGCAAATTATAAGTAATGTTATCTATTGCACTTATCGTGATTTCGATTGCTATTAAAAGAAACATAAAGACAAATAAAAACACAGAGACCATTGGATATTTGATAAACGCAGGTTGACCACCTGAGTCTATAAAAAATTCCATTGCACCAAAAATCAAAAAGAAAATCAGCAGTACTCTTAGATAGTTAGGAATTATTTTTTTCATTATACTTATTTTTTGAAATTATACTTTTATTTTATCGTTCAAGGGAAGTTGACTCAACTCCTCCATCTTTTCATTTTTATAGGTAGCAACCCAAATACCAAGTCCTACAAAGAAGAAGAAGAAAATCAGTAAGGATAGAATAGGGTAAATTGAGACCCCAGCTATCGTTTCCATATTGTGTTTGATTTGTTCGAACATTTTTTTGTTTTTTTATTTAGTTACTAAGTTGCTAAGGTTCTAAGTTCAAAATCTTAGCGACTTAGAACCTTAGTAACTATAAAATAAACTATTTCTTCACTTTAATATCTGTACCCAATCTCTGGATATAAGCAATCAAGGCTACAATCTCACGATCTTGCATTGGTACAAATGTTTCTCCTTTTGCTAAAGCACGTTTTTTACTTTCGTCATAACTTTTTACAAAATCAGGATCTGCTTTCAGATTTTCTTCAATTGTTAAAGATTGTGCTTTTATTGCATTTTTAGCATTAGCAACCTCAGCGTCCGTATAAGGAACTCCAAGTGTTTGCATTACCTTCATCTTATCTTCAATGTTTGTAATATCTAAGGCTTCATTATCAAACAACCATTTGTATCCTGGCATGATAGAACCTGATGACGTACTTTGTGGATTCCACATATGGTTGAAATGCCAGTTGTCATTGTACTTACCACCTACTCTCAGCAAATCGGGACCAGTACGTTTTGATCCCCATAAAAATGGATGATCGTAAACAAATTCACCTGCTTTGGATTGTGGTCCGTAACGTTCTACCTCAGAACGGAAAGGTCTTACCATTTGAGAGTGACAACCCACACAACCTTCACGAATGTATAAATCACGTCCTTCTAACTCCAATGGAGAATACGGTTTGACACTTGCAATAGTTGGAATATTAGATTTCACCATGATAGTAGGTACAATTTGAATCACTCCACCAATTAAAATTGCTACTGTAGCCAATATTGTTAATTGCACTGGTTTTCTTTCTAACCAAGTATGAAATTTCTCTCCACGTAATCTTGTACTACTGATTCTTTCTAATGCAGGAGCTTCTGCCAATTCATCTTCTATTACGTTATTCGCTCTTATCGTTTTATAAATATTAAACACCAGCACAAACATTCCTGTAATATAGAGTGTACCACCGGCAGCACGCATCCAGTACATTGGTATAATTTGAGTTACTGTTTCAAGGAAGTTTCCGTAAGTTAAAGTTCCGTCTGGATTGAACTGTTTCCACATAGAAGCCTGTAAGAAACCTGCAACATACATTGGTAACGTATATAAAATAATTCCAATAGTTCCAATCCAAAAATGGACATTAGCCAATTTTAATGAGTACAAAGGTCCTTTTGACATTCTAGGAACCAACCAATAGATGATACCAAAAGCCATAAAACCATTCCAAGCCAAAGCACCTACATGCACGTGAGCAATAATCCAATCGGTAAAGTGGGCTATCGCATTTACGTTTTTAAGAGACAACATAGGCCCTTCAAAAGTCGCCATACCATAACCTGTAATCGCTACTACAAAATATTTCAAAACCGGCTCTGTACGTACTTTGTCC
Source organism: Flavobacterium ovatum (assembly GCF_040703125.1). Taxonomy (NCBI): domain Bacteria; kingdom Pseudomonadati; phylum Bacteroidota; class Flavobacteriia; order Flavobacteriales; family Flavobacteriaceae; genus Flavobacterium; species Flavobacterium ovatum. Next base: position 2,081,489 of record NZ_CP160035.1, on the reverse strand, counting down.
CAAGCACCACGTAAAGTTAACAGTCCGTTAATCATACCTCCCCAAGAAGGTGCAAGTAACATAATTGAGAAAACAACACCTAAATTCTGAGCCCAGTTTGGCAAAGCCGAATATAATAAATGGTGTGGTCCTGCCCAGATATATAAGAAAATTAAAGACCAAAAGTGTACAATAGACAAACGATAAGAATATACCGGACGATTGGCTGCTTTTGGGATAAAATAATACATCAATCCTAAAAATGGTGTAGTCAAGAAAAAAGCTACTGCATTGTGTCCGTACCACCATTGCACTAAAGCGTCTTGTACTCCTGCGTAAACAGAATAACTTTTCATTGCAGATACTGGAATAGCCAAACTATTGAAAATATGCAAAACGGCAACCGTTACAAAAGTCGCTAGGTAAAACCAAATAGCAACATATAAATGGCGCTCTCTTCTTTTGAAGATGGTTCCAATCATATTGATTCCCATGACAACCCAAATCAAAGCAATTGCAATATCGATAGGCCATTCTAGTTCTGCGTATTCCTTGGAACTACTATATCCTAAAGGCAATGTAATTGCGGCTGCAACGATAATTAATTGCCATCCCCAGAAATGAAGAGTACTCAAAAAATCACTGTACATCCTTGCCTTTAGCAGTCGTTGCAGTGAATAATACATTCCGGCAAAAAAAGCATTCCCTACAAATGCAAAAATAACCGCGTTGGTATGCAATGGACGCAAACGACCAAAACTCAACCATGAAATTCCATCGGTCATATTAGGGAATAAAAACATAAAGGCTAATGTAAGCCCTACTGTCATACCTACTACCCCAAAAACAATGGTGGCGTAGATGAATTTTTTAACAATTTTGTTGTCATAATAAAACTGTTGCATTTCCATAAATTAATTTGTTTAATTGTTTAAATCCTTATTTACTTTCGTCTCTTTATTGATAATGGAATCATCAGTAGTCGTTTTTTTTGTTTTCAATAATTCGTCATCAAAAAGCATTCGTACTGAAGGTGTATAATCATCATCGTACTGCCCTGTCTTGACCGCCACAACAAAGGCGATAAAAAAAGCAATAGCAACGACTATACTAATCGAGATTAATAGATAAATTACACTCATACCTTAAATTTTGTGTGCACAAAATTAAACTTTGCACTTGGTGAAAAACATGACATTTATCATGGTTTAAAAAAAAACGTAAAACTAACCTTTAATTTTACTAGCATAATAATTACTCATTATTGAAACAAAACTGACAATCGTGACCGTGCTCAATGGCATCAAAATAGCAGCTACCAAAGGCAATAAATTACCTGTAACCGCAAATGACAATCCCACTACATTGTACAATAATGATAGTCCAAAACTCATTTTAATCACAAACATCGACTTCTTGGACAATTGTAAAAAGTAATTCAGTTTTTGAAATTCATTGGCTTCTAAAATTCCATCGCATGCGGGCGAAAAAACATTTACATTCTCAGAAATTGAAATTCCAATATTGCTTTGTGCTAATGCTCCCGCATCATTCAACCCATCGCCTACCATCATTACATTTTTACCAGAATCTTGTAATCGTTTGATAAACTCTAGTTTTTCATCCGGTTTTTGGTTAAAAACCAAATCTGTCCCAACTGGTAAAATTCGTTCCAAAGTTTCTCTTTCTCCTTCATTGTCTCCAGATAAAACTGTTAATTGGTAATTGCCTTTAAGATTTTCGAACAAATGCTCTAAACCTTCTCGATATTGATTTTTAAATTCGAATGCACCAATATATACTTCATTTATTTTGATATGAACAGAGGTGTTCTTTAGTTCTGCTTCTTCATTACTTTCTGCTCCACAAAACGCAGCCGAGCCCATTTCAACAAGAATGCCCTTAATAGTTGCCTGAATTCCTTTTCCGGTGATTTCGATAAAATCATCGACTTTTATAGCTTCCGTATCTGGTAGAAAGTCATACAGCATTCGACTTAAAGGATGATTGGAAGCACGCAATCCGTTTTTGACTAAAACCAATTGGTCGCTTGTCAACTCTTTTCCTTTATAACTAATGGCTGCTTTTTTATTGGTTGTAATTGTTCCTGTTTTATCGAATACTATTGAATCCACAGCAGCTAATTGTTCGATTACTAAAGCATTTTTGAGATACATTTTTTGTTTCCCTACAATTCGCAACACATTACCCAAAGTAAACGGAGCAGTCAAAGCCAATGCACAAGGGCAAGCCACAATCAAAACCGCAGTAAAAACATTGAAAGCCGTTTTGGTATCAATAAAAATCCAATACCCAAAAGACACAAAAGCGATGAGTAATAATATAGGAGTGAAATAACGGCTAATCGTATCGGTAATGCTTTTGTGTTTTTGCTCTACCGTTTTCTGAAAAACATCGTTACTCCACAATTGCGTCAAATAACTTTGTGAAACGGAATGCAAGACCTGCATTTCGATCACCTTTCCCATTTGTTTTCCTCCAGCAAAAATCTTATCACCGGATTTTTTGGTAACAGGAACCGCTTCGCCAGTTACAAAACTATAATCTATGGATGCATTTTCACTCATCAAAATTCCGTCAACTGGAATTAATTCTTGATTTCGAATTAAAAGCCTATCTCCTTTTTCAATTTCATACACAGGAACACTTTCTTCCGAATTCCCTTGTCCTATTCGAGTAATAGCAATTGGAAAATAGGATTTAAAATCACGTTCAAAACTCAAAAAATTATAGGTTTTCAATTGGAAAGATTTCCCCAAAAGCATAAAAAAGATAAGTCCCGTCAAACTATCAAAAAAACCAGAACCATAATCGAAAGTAATATCGAACAAACTACGAACAAACATGACAATGATTCCTAATGCAATTGGCACATCAATATTGAGCAGTCCTGCTTTGATACTTTTGTATGCAGAAACATAATAGCCACTCGCAGAATAAAGAAACGCTGGCAAAGACATGGCAAAAATCAGTCCTCTGAAAAAAGGTTTATAGGTGTCTAACCAAAATTCGCCTACTTCAAAATACTCCGGAAATGAAAGCAACATAATGTTACCAAAACAAAAGAACGCCACTCCTAATTTATAGGTTAAACTTCGGTCAATGCTTTTTGTTCCTGTTTCATAATTCTCTAGACTTATGTAAGGCTCGTAACCAATTCTACTCAATAACAGCACGATTGATTGTAAACCAACAGCCGATTTATCATAGACAATTCGAACCTTTTTCTGATTGAAATTTACTTGAGAGCTATTTATTCCTTTTTCTAATTTTTGTAAGTTTTCCAAAATCCAAATACACGAACTACAATGAATATGCGGAATACTCAACGATACAATAGCCGTTTGTTCTTCCTCAAATTCTAATAGTTTGGACACAATTTGGTCATTATCCAAAAAGTCATATTTGCCTTGAATATCTAAAGGGGTTGCTCCAGGGGAATTTTCAAAATCATAATAGCATGTCATATCATTAACAGAAAAAATTTCGTAGACGGTTTTACAACCATTACAACAAAAATTTCTCTCGTCAAAAACAATTTCATCTGCTTTTACAATCTCTAATCCACAATGGAAACAATTTAATGCATCCATAATTTACTCATTTACCTACTGCAAAGGTCTGTTATGAATATTACAAAAAATATGACATTTGTCATATAAATTCTTAAATTTGGAAAATCATTCAAATTACAATTCAAATGGGCAAATGTGAACAGTGTATCGTTAGAGAATTTAGTTCGCTAAAAGCTTTAAATAAAAACGAATTGCTTCAAATAGCTGACTGCAAAACGTCCTTCACTATCAAAAAAGGAGATCCCATTTTTGCGGAAGGCGAAGCTGTGAATGGAATTTACTGCATTAAAGAAGGGGTTTGTAAATTATCCAAATTGAGTGCAAACGGTAAAGATCAAATTGTAAAACTAGTAAAACCAGGAGAGCTATTAGGACAACGATCTATGATAAGCGATGAACCTGCAAACTTGAGCGCTATAGCGCTAGAAGACATGCAAGTTTGCTTTATTCCTAAAACCGAAATACTAGGACTATTTGATAAAAACAATCAATTCTCTATGAATGTGATGAAATCCATTTGTGGCGATTTGAAAGGAGCCGATGACCAAATGATTTCAATGGCGCAGAAAAATGTAAAATCCAGATTAGCTGAAACACTATTAAACCTAGAAACAAATTTTGGTAAAAATCCAGACAGTTCTTTGCATATTCAATTGACTAGAGAAGAACTTTCGGGTATGATAGGAACGGCTACAGAGAGTTGCATTCGCTTATTATCTGAGTTTAAAAAACTAGGCTACATTGAACTAGACGGTAAAAGAATCATAATAAAAGACCACGCTAACCTAAAAAAAATGGCTGAATAATCTAATTTAGATCATTCAACCATTTACTATTATTACTGTTTTTTTGATTACTTATCAAAATTACCCTAAACGTCAGTTCGAGTGCTTTTGTTTACAAATGCGTTAGCTTTTGGAAATAGAAGTGTATCGAGAACTTTTGGAAAAGCTTAACGACTTCTCGATACATTTTTTTCTCCACTCCGTTTCGCAAAAAACACTCGAAGTGACGGAAGTATATTTTGGCGATATTTATCACTTTATAACCTTACAACAATAATCATTTCTTTAAACTAGCTACATCCTCCTATCTTATATGAACTTACATCTTTAGATGTTTTAAACTGAAATTAGTCAAACAAGTACAAAAACTTAAATGACTTATATGGTTTAAAGTACATTTCACTTTCGGACCGTGAGATTCCTTCGGAATGACAAACTTTGTCTGTTTATTATGATTTCCAGAACTTAAATGTTCTTCTATTTCTTATATGGTTCAAAAAAATAAACCGCCAACTAAGCCACCGCCAATTCTGGAATCACAATCGCTTCCACCTCAGCCGTATAAAACGAAAATTGTTCTTTCGCTTTTGAATTACTTTCAGATAAAACAGTTGCATTAGTCAGCAAACCTTGGTAATACTGAATTCCGTTTAGCATGTTTTCTTTAAAAGCTTTCCATTTTTTCACTTGTCCCGCAGAAAGTGTTTCAGTAAAATCTGAGATTTCATTTCTCAAATAATCCACGTACATTTTCAATTCGTTCACAAATAAATTGGGACGATTAGGCACATTCAAAACAGACGTATTTCCGTAAATATGTTGTACCATATCCGACAAAGAAACTTCATGGTCAAAGTATGCCAAATTGGGTCCAGGACAAATTATAACCCCTTGCTCCTGACCTTTGATCTTAATATCATTTTCTAGATATGAGGCGTTGGCAAGTCCTACACACAAGCAAGATTTATCTGTAATTACATTTTTTCGTTTATCAAAAGCTTCTGGAGACAACGCTTCTTTTTGAGTTTCCAATTCCTCTAATTTTAAATCTTGGTATTTTTTTGAAGCCGAACACATACCTTTTGGACCATATTCTTTACTCAAAGCCAAAAATTTCTTTGGACATGAACTACCTGGTACATCGTCATCAATACGTTTTTGCTTAAAAAACTCATTAGTTGTCCCTTTAATAGCATTAAACGGAATTCCTAAAGGCGAAATATTACTTAAATAAAAATCGTCTTCTTTCGCTTTCGCTAATAATTTACGCGTTTCTGGATCTACCGAAGTCGCTTCTGGAACCAATAAAAAGGGAGATCCCCAACCAATCGAATCCAATTGGTATTGCTCTAATAAAAAGTCATGCTCTTGAGAAGTTCCTACACCACCTTGAGCAGTAATAATAAGCTCCAAAGGTTGCTCTGGAATATGTTTCCCTTTAATTGTCAATGCCTTTACCATCAAATCATGAGCTGACTGAATCAATTGCGCTTTCTTTTCTTTGAATTCTTCCAAGATTGGCCCTAGTAACAAACCTTCTGTAGCAAAAGCATGTCCACCACAGTTCAATCCCGATTCTATTCGGTATTCTGATACCCATAGCCCTTTTTTGGCCAAAAAATTCCCTTGAATCATCGCCGATCTAAAATCACTTACTTTAAGGATAATTTTCTTTTCTAACTGGTCTTTTTCGTTCGGAAAAAAGCATTCGAAATTTTCGAAATAACTATACAATCTAGGGTTCATTCCCGCTGATAACACTACAGAAGAAGTCAAAGTACTATTTGCAAATCCACGAAGTGAAGCATGTGCGTCATTGAATTCAACAGGTAATTGTACGTCTTTATCAAAATTATCTTTGTCTACTTTGGTCATGATGTTTACATCAATCGCTCCTGGAGATAAATGATTTTCAAGATAATTTAAGATAGCTTCTTTCCCTTCTTCCATCAGGTTTTGTAAACCTTCTTTTAGGTCGGAAGTTTGCGGTAACATGGCCAAATAGCTTGCTAAAACTTCTTTGCTTTCTGCCAATTCCTTTTTGAAATCGCTAAATTTTTGTTTTACAACAGTATCCATCAAATTCAAATAAGCGGTCACTCTTTCGGCACGGTAATCGTGCATTTTTTGAGTAATTTCTTGATATTTGAAGTTGAATTTTTTGCTGTAATATTTGTTCATCTTTTCGATTAGATCATCATCTACTATCGATACTACCGATGAAATTCCATAATGCGCCACTCGAATAGGGCTATCAATTGTATAACCCAATCCCATTACTGGGATATGAAAGCTGTGAGGAGAATTAGTTTTTATCATTCGTTCTATTTTTAATTGTTCTAAACAGTACAAAGTTCGATTAAAACAGCTTTTCAAAATATGATAAATGTCATCCTTCTATTTTTAGTGCCAAATACAAAAAAAATGGTTTCCATTAAGAGTATTAATTCTTAACGGAAACCATTGGTATACTTGACAAAAAGCTTAAAATATCTTAGCCTAAAACTAGCTTTTTTGCAGCCATTAATTTTTGACCATTTACAACTATTTCCAAATCCTTATCACCATCAACTTCAAATGTAGCTCCTTGGTGATTGCATTTTACCTGCAAAATTTGGTTGCGGAAATTGATTTTAAACGAATAAGCTTCCCATTCTTTTGGAATTTTTGGCGTAAAATGCAACTGATTGTCTCTTACTCTCATTCCGCCAAAACCTTCTACAATACTCATCCAGGTTCCGGCCATCGAAGTGATATGACAACCTTCCTCTACTTCCTTATTATAATCGTCTAAATCCAATCGAGAGGTACGAAGGTAAAATTCATACGCCATATCCATTTTGTCCAAAGCTGCTGCCTGAATAGAGTGTACACACGGCGAAAGCGAACTTTCATGAACGGTAAAAGACTCATAAAACTCAAAATTGCGTTTCAATTCCTCTTTGGTAAAATGCTCTTCGAAGAAATAAAATCCTTGTAAAACATCGGCTTGTTTGATGTATGGCGAACGCAATACACGATCCCAAGACCATTTTTGGTTTATAGGTCGTTGTGATTTATCTAAATCTTTTACTGGAACTAAATCTTTATCCAAAAATCCGTCTTGTTGTAAATAGATTCCCAATTCTTCCGATTTTGGAAAATACATATTGCCGGATACTTTCTTCCAATCTTTTAGTTCAGCTTCACCTAATTTCACTTTTTCGATGATGCGTTTATGATCTAAAGGATATTCAAGCGAAACTTTCTGAATTTGTTCATGAGCATAATCAATACACCATCTAGCGATATAATTAGTATAGAAATTATTATTTACGTTGTTTTCATATTCATTTGGCCCCGTTACCCCAAGAATCATGTACTGATTTTTGTTGGTAGAAAACGATGCTCTTTGGTGCCAGTAACGAGCAATAGCGATTAAAACTTCTAGTCCTTTTTCGGGAATATACGAGTAATCACCTGTGAAACGGTAATAGTTGTAAATTGCAAAAGCAATCGCTCCATTACGGTGAATTTCCTCATGAGTGATTTCCCATTCGTTATGACATTCCTCTCCGTTCATGGTTACCATTGGGTACAACGCTGCTCCACCGCCAGCTTTGAAACCTAAATTATTGGTAGCGTTTTCAATCGCTTTATCCAGTTGATTGTAGCGGTAGGTCAATAAATTACGAGCCACTTGTTGGTCCTTGGTCGCCATGTAAAACGGAATACAATAGGCTTCGGTATCCCAATAAGTAGAACCACCGTATTTTTCACCTGTAAATCCTTTTGGTCCAATATTCAGTCGGCTGTCTTTACCTAAATAGGTTTGATTCAATTGAAAAATATTGAAACGAATCCCTTGTTGTGCTTTCACATCACCGTCAATAGTAATATCTGACATTTCCCAAATTTTAGCCCAAGCTTCTATTTGGTCTGCCAATAATTGGTCGTATCCAATTGCTACTGCTTTTTGAATAGCATTGGCTGCTGCTGCGAGCGTATCTGTATGATTTAGAGAAACGGTATAACCACCAATTTTTTGAATAGATGATTTTTTGCCTTGCGCTACGTTGACCAAATAAGTACTTTGTACTTTATCTGTTGTAGCGTCCCAAAGAGAAGCTTCAATATCCAAAGGTTTTCCATCTTCTAATAGGCTGTTGTGCATGAAAGTGGTTGCCTTAAAATGTGTTTTGAAAGTTTGAGCAGTAACAAAGCCTTCGTTTCCTTCGTATTTCACTTCCTGAGGTTCCCAGAATTTTTCGTCCCAGTTAGCATCTTCATTCGTTACTCCAGCATCAACATACGGTTTGTATATAATGGCTACATCTTTATTAAGTGGCGTAATTTCATAATTAATAACTCCTACTTCATCTAAATTCAACGATAAAAAACGACGAATAGCAACCGATACTTCTACTCCATTTTGCAATTGCGCCAAAAATGTTCGCAAGTACCAACCTTCTTTCATGTTTAACTCTCTGCGGAAATTAGTCACCGATTTACAAGCGTGCAAATCCAGAACTTCACCATCGATTTCGATGTCAATTCCAATCCAGTTCGGAGCATTTAATACTTTTGCAAAATATTCTGGGTATCCATTTTTCCACCAACCCACTTTGGTTTTATCTGGATAATAAATTCCAGCTATATAACTCCCTTGAAAAGTCTCCCCTGAATAATATTCTTCAAAATTGGCACGTTGGCCCATTGCCCCGTTTCCTATACTAAAAAGACTTTCAGATGATTTCACTCTTTCTACATCAAATCCTTCTTCTATGATTGACCAATTGTCTGGTTTTATATAATCTTGGTTCATTCTGTTATGCTTTTTATTAGTTTAAAATTTTAGCTAAGGTTCAATCTAATTAATTCGTTTGTTTATAATCGTATCAATAAAATGAGTGTCGATATGTGTAAAATCTTGAAAAACGTACTTCGCTTCATGCAAAGTAGTTTCGTCTCCAATACCAATACTCAACATTTTCGCAATATTGGCTGCTTGAACTCCAGCAATGGAGTCTTCAAACACAATAGATTGTTCTGGTGTACATCCCAATTTTTGAGATGCAATCAAGAAAACTTCAGGATCAGGTTTCGCATTGCTCACATCGTTTCCGTCTACAATAGCATCAAAATAGGACATAATGCCTGTTTTCTCTAGGATGGGTCTTGCATTTTTGCTGGCAGAACCTAAAGCGATGGGTTGTTGTTTCTCTTTTAAATATTTCAAAACGGGAAAAACGCCTGGTAGAATTTCGCTTTCATCCATGTCAACCAAATAGGTTAAATATTCCTCGTTTTTTTGAATCAGCCATTTGTCTTTATCTTCCTGAGAAGCCTGTACATTGCCTAATTCAAGGATAATATCCAAAGAACGCACTCTACTAACCCCTTTTAATAATTCATTATGTTCATGAGTAAAATCTATCTGTAAATGATCGGCTATTTTTTTCCACGCCAGATAATGGTATTTGGCTGTATCTACAATAACTCCGTCTAAATCGAATATAAATGCTTTTTTGGCTATCATCTTGTTTTACTCCTTTTGTTTAAAATAATGAGGTCTTGGTAAATATAAAAATTATTTTTACAATTTGGATTTGAAACAAAAAAATTAAACATAAAATAAAGACTCTGGCACTAAATGATTCGATAAATTAAATATCCACATTTAAACAGCTATAAATTAAATATAATAAAACCCACTTTAAAATATAAATATCACTAAAAGTAGGTATTGTAATAGTAATCATAAAAGATTACGTTTGGCACCAATTACACCAACCAAATACAAAATAAAAAAATTAAATTGTGCCTTATTAGTAGCCATGACGGTTATTTTTTTTTCTTCCTGTCTTCTAGTGACAAAGATCCAGATGTTATTTTTACATCAGTAACAGCAAATAAAAAAGATGTTTATATCGAAGAACCAATTGTTGTTTCCCTTGAAGGAAATGGTTACACAGAAACAAATTTGACTACTACTAATTCTAAAGTTACAATCAAAAGAGTAACGAATACAGCCTTTGAGGTTTCTAGTAGTGAAGCTACTCTATGTAAAATTATATGCTGAATTAAAAAATGGATCTCATACTCAATTTAAATATGTAGACGTTAATTTTTATCAACACGGAATTTTAAATTTCAAAACTGTTGAGGGGATTACCGTAAATGTAGACAATTCAGATAAAATAGTAAAGCTTCTAGGAGAACCAGAAGCAAAAATTGAATTAACAGGAACTTCACCTCTTTTATAAAGTTGGGAATATCCTTTAAAAGGCATCAGTTTTATTGTTGTAAAGAGTACTAAGTTAGTAACTTACGCAAGAGTCTTTGCTGCAAATTTCTCCTCTACATTAAGTAACGGTACAAAATCATATTATACTAAATATCCATATGCAATAGGAAATGGTTGGACAATTGACAACGTGTTATATACGATGACAAATGTTGTTAACAAGCTAGGGACCACTTATACGAAAAGAAGCAGTACCACCTCAACAATGAGGGACTATAAATTTACAGTTGATAATCAAAAGTATATTTTTACTTTTTCGCAAATAACGAAGATGATTTCGCTGGCAAAACTATTCTCTCTGTTGCCATCGACTAAATCAAAAAGCCCCGAAAATCAAAAAAAAATCGGGGCTTTTAATTTTACTTATTAAGTTACGATAATTATTTAGTCATAATTAAAGCGATTTTAAAGCAATACCACATTGTAAATAACTTACTTTGCACAAAATGGAATAGGTATGGAAAGTAAAGTGAAATTAGTAGAACAATTGTTTGCTCGTCTTGAAAGTGAAATCACTACTTTCAAATCGGAAACTAAGATACAGTGTTCCAGTGGTTGCGGTAAATGCTGTACTACTCCAAATATAGACGCTTCTCCCTTGGAGTTTTTACCTTGGGCACTTCATTTATTTATAGAAGGCAAAGCAGAATCCACCCTAGAAGCTATTAGTACCAAAACGGATAGTTCCTGTTTTTTGTACCAACCAAATTCTATATCTGACAACATTAATGGTACTTGTAGTGACTATCACTATCGTGGATTAATTTGCCGACTTTTTGGCTATGCAGGTACGAAAGATAAAAATGGAAAATCAAGTATCGTCACTTGCTCTTTAATAAAAGAAAACCAACAAGAAAACTACAACAATGCTTTAGAAGCAATAAATAAAGGACTCTATATTCCTCTTTTTACAGATTATTATATGCAATTGTTTCAAATTGACAACAGACTTGCTGTTATAAAAGTCCCTATAAATCAAGCCTTCAAAATTGCTATCGAAGAAGTATTGCATTATTATGCCTATAGACCTTTCCTAGGAGATCTAAAAACTCCAGCGTAAATTACAAACTAAATAAAAAGACAAAGCCCTGAACATCAATTCAGGGCTTTGTCTTTTTACTAGTATAAAATAGATTCGGTATTCTTTTTACCAGACTTTAATTTTTCATGGTAGTATTTTGCATACCTTGGTTTTGATAGCATTTGATCTACACGATACAACTGCCAACATAGTTTTTCTTGAACCCCATCCCAATCTTTTATTTGCTGGTACGGAAATGCCGTTGCAGGTTTATTGATATACTGATTTAAAAACTCAATTGCCTTAAAAATACTCCTTCCATCTTCGGATTTTGCGTCTAATAAATCAATGTTCAAGACTTTCCCAATTTGGCGCATGTCCAAAAAGTGAGTCAAATTGAAGGTCGAATACCCCAAAGCTGTTGTTCTAGCTAATTCTAAAGGTTGTGAACCATCGGGCTGAATTTGGCTAAACAACCTTTTTTGTGGAAAGTCATTTACTATTATTTTAGCTAAATCCATATTCCCTACAAACAATCCATAACGAGCCAACTGTACATCAAAAGCGGTTCCGTGGTTGTTTTTAGCATCTTGCTCTTCTTTTGCAACTGAAGATGTTAGTAACCAATTCACATAAGTTGTAAACCATTCTTTTATAGCATTTTGGTCAGTAGCAGTAAAAGACTTCGATTTTTTAAGCAACTCGACTCCATCCAGCATTTCTACAAAAGTATACGTATCTAGAACGCCTTCTCCTCTACCTAATCCATTTCTGATACCAGGTATGGTTTGACCATAATTCATATTGGGATTCATTTTGGTTTTTTCATTGACAAACCAAATTTTTAAATTTTCTACTGCTTTTTTCGCGTACTTTTCGTCTGCTGTCAGGTAATATGCCAATGAAAGTGTTTCTACACCTTTTCCGAAATCACCTAAAGGGTAACGATCTAACTTTTCGATTTCAGGATTGGAAACCCCATCTTTTCGGATGTATGGTAATCCATCTGCTTTTGCTGGATCTGGCCACCAATAACGTCCCATACTCATGTAGTCATGCTTGTCACCGCTGGATGGAGTCATTTCCTTATCTACTACCGTTATAATGGTTTTGGATAACATTTTATCGGCATCACGAATGATGGAGCGTACTTCTTCGCTGTTTGATGCTTTGGCTTTATCCAGACTTTTCATGTTCCAAATACAAACCTGTGCTTGGGTGCTGCCTAACGTAAATAACGTTAGAGCAATAATTATTTTTTTCATAAACTTAATTCTATTTGGTTATTAATAGTTTGTTAGCTTACAACTGGTAAACCAATTGTGGTTTTCAAAAATAGCTCTTATTTACTTTAGGAAAAAATGATTTACATCATTTACTAAAAATGTTGATTAACTTAATTAATATTTGGAGAGTATTTTTAGATGATTAAGCTAGTAGTCAAAAACTACATGATGGTATTTTATGCGAATCAAGGGTTGAAATGTTTCATAGGTTTTAGGTTTTCTACCGTCACTTCGAGTGTTTTGTTATAGTAATGCGATAGCTATACTATAACAAAATATATCGAGAAGCTACAATCAATGCCGTTCTCGATACATTTTATTAAAAAAGCTATCGCGTCCGCCGAGGCGGACATTCGAACTGACGAATGGTTAACTTAATATGTCCCTCAACACTTGATTCAAGTATTTTTTAAAAAAAGGTTTGTATCTTTGTATTAAACAATATTGAAGAGCTATTATTACTCCTCATAATCATAGTATTACAGCTGAAATCTAAATAGAACTTTTATAGGAAACTATTTTTTACCATCAACAAAATGACTTAATTTAGGAAAGCAAATCATAAACTAAACTATTATGGATACACAACAATTACAAAAAGATAAACTAAATATCATTAACTGGATAAGCCAGTTAGAAGATATTTCTCTTGTTGAAAAATTAAAAGCTATAATGAGTTCTTCAGAAACTTGTTTACTTTCTGATTTACAAAAAAAAGCAATTGACGAGGCTTTGGAGTCTATAAAAACAGAAGGAACAACCCCACATAATACAGTAATGGAAGAAACAAAAAAACGTTTCCCACATCTTTACAACCGATAAGTTATGACAACTATTTATTGGTCTGAACCTGCTAAAATTGATTATTGGAACAATATTGAATACCTAGAAAAAGAATGGACTACTAAAGAAGTTTATCGTTTTATCGATAAAGTAGACGAACTAATAGATTTGCTTTCCAAAAACAATACTACTTTCAAACCTACCTTACATAAAAATACTTTTCAAGTTCCAGTATTAAAACAAATAACACTATACTACCGCCTTCACAGCAACAAAATTGAACTTTTACGATTTTGGAATAACTACCAAGATATAGGCAAGCTTTCGTTATAAACTACTCCCTCTTCATGTCGATATGCGGAATATCATCTTCCAAATACATTTCGCTTGATTGCACAAAACCGTGTGACTCGTAGAATTTTTTGAGGTACAATTGTGCACCAATTGTTATTTTGCTTTCGCCAAAATGCTGCTGAATTCCAGCAATCGATTCCCGCATTAAATCATGTCCCCATTTTTTATCTCGATATTGGACTCCAACCACTACACGACCAATTGATGCATTATCGAATGATATTCCGGGTTTGAATAGTCTTGAACAAGCTACTATTTTACCATCGAATGTACCGATTAAATGCAGTCCTAGTTTGTCTTTGCCGTCAATGTCTAAATAGACACAGTTTTGCTCTACTACAAATACTTCAGAACGTAGTTGGAGCATATCATAGAGTTCGTTTACTGTTAATGCTTCAAAGGATTTTATTTGCCAAACTATGTTCATGCTGTTTTTACTTTTTGTATTATTAAGAATGTCAAAAATACCTTTTTTCAGTTTAAGGTTCAAATCATTTTTGCCACAGGTTTTGAGAAATAGCTGGTGAGGTTTAACCGCAAAGGTTGATTTTACCCTTTCTATAAAAACGCTAGGAACGCAAAGCTTTGCGAACTTTGCGTACTACTTTGCGTCCTTTGCAGTTAAAAACATTTTACTATATCTCCAAAAAAAGAAACAATCTACCTCCCTTAGCCCCGATTGAAGTGGAAATCCTTGTGGGGGCTTGGCTTTTGCCCCCACAAGATTGAAACGGAAAGCGGGAACTATGTCTCCAAAAAAAGCCAAATCATTCGCTCCTAATCTTTCAAATAAGAGCAAAAAAATAGGCTGTCCTTGTGAGACAGCCTATTTTGGTATTTATGATTTGAGATTATTTACTCAAGTACATTTTTCTTCTAGAGTACAATTCATAGAATTGGTCGTCTTTTAAGTCATCGATAAACAAGATGCTTTCTCCTGTTGATTTCATCTCTGGCCCTAGTGCTTTGTTCACATTCGGGAATTTGCTGAAAGAGAAAACCGGTTGCTTGATTGCGAATCCTTTTAATTGCGGGTTGAAAGTAAAATCGGTTACTTTATTGTGCCCTAACATTACTTTGGTAGCGTAGTTCACATAAGGCTCGCCGTATGCTTTGGCAATAAACGGCACCGTACGAGACGCTCTTGGATTGGCTTCGATGATGTAAACCGTTTCATCTTTTATTGCAAACTGAATGTTGATTAAACCAACAGTTTTCAGTCCCAAAGCAATTTTCTTAGTATGATCTTTAATTTGTTGCATTACAAACTCACCTAAGTTAAAAGGAGGCAAAGTTGCGTTACTGTCTCCAGAGTGCACTCCACAAGGCTCGATATGCTCCATGATTCCGATGATGTACACGTTTTCACCGTCGCAAATTGCATCTGCTTCTGCTTCAATCGCACCATCAAGGTAGTGGTCTAACAGTAATTTATTTCCAGGAATTGTCTTAAGCAAGTTTACTACGTGCTCTTCCAATTCTTGTTTGTTGATTACAATTTTCATTCCTTGACCACCTAATACGTAAGAAGGACGAATCAATAATGGAAAGTCTAAAGTATCTGCCAAAGCCGAAGCTTCGTCAGCAGTTTCTGCGATTCCAAACTGTGGGAACGGAATTTCTAACTCGGTCAACAAGTCAGAGAAACGTCCTCTATCTTCTGCTAAATCTAGTGCATCAAAACTAGTTCCGATGATTTTTATTCCGTATTTAGATAACTTTTCAGCTAATTTAAGAGCCGTTTGACCACCTAACTGCACGATTACACCTTCTGGTTTTTCGTGTTGGATGATGTCGTAG
This sequence comes from Flavobacterium ovatum, assembly GCF_040703125.1. Taxonomy (NCBI): domain Bacteria; kingdom Pseudomonadati; phylum Bacteroidota; class Flavobacteriia; order Flavobacteriales; family Flavobacteriaceae; genus Flavobacterium; species Flavobacterium ovatum. The sequence goes on along the minus strand of NZ_CP160035.1, from coordinate 2,065,599 downwards.
ATATGCTCCCAAAATACTGGTTCAAAGTATAATTTATCCGCTGTATCAAAATCGGTAGAAACCGTTTCTGGGTTACAGTTGATCATGATTGTTTCGTATCCACATTCTTTGGCAGCCAAAACTCCGTGTACACAAGAGTAATCAAATTCAATTCCTTGTCCAATTCTGTTTGGTCCAGAACCTAAAACTACGACTTTCTTTTTCTCTGTTACAATGCTTTCGTTGTCTACATAACGTTTTCCGTCAGCAGTTTCGATTTCTGCCTCAAAAGTAGAATAGTAATATGGTGTTTTAGCTTCAAACTCAGCCGCACAAGTATCTACCAATTTGAACACACGGTTGATGTTTTTGTCCATACGCAAAGTGTGTACTTCGCTTTCCAAACATTTTATCATGTGTGCAATCTGCCTGTCAGCAAAACCTTTTTGTTTCGCTTCTAACAACAATTCTCTTGGTAAAGTTGCAACTGTATATTTAGAAATTTCTTTTTCAAGTGTGTAAAGTTCCTCGTATTGTTTCAAGAACCACATATCAATTTTTGTGATTTCGTGAATACGGCTCAACGGAATTCCCATTGCAATCGCATCGTAAATCACAAATACACGGTCCCAACTTGCATTGGTTAATTTCTCAATTACTTGCTCGTAGTTGGTGTATCCTTTTCCGTCAGCTCCCAAACCGTTACGTTTGATCTCTAAGGATTGCGTTGCTTTGTGCAATGCTTCTTGGAACGAACGTCCAATTCCCATTACCTCTCCTACCGATTTCATTTGAATTCCTAAAGTTCTGTCTGAACCTTCGAATTTATCAAAGTTCCAACGTGGAATTTTTACAATCACATAATCCAAAGTCGGTTCGAACAAAGCCGAAGTCGATTTTGTAATTTGGTTTTGCAATTCGTCTAGGTTGTATCCTAAAGCCAATTTGGTAGCGATTTTTGCAATCGGGTAACCAGTAGCTTTAGATGCCAATGCAGAAGAACGAGATACACGAGGATTGATTTCAATCGCAACGATATCTTCTTTTTCGTCTGGTGACACAGCGAACTGTACGTTACAACCTCCAGCAAAATTACCAATACTACGCATCATTAAGATCGCGTAATCACGTAATTTTTGGAAAGTAGTATCAGACAATGTCATCGCAGGCGCCACTGTAATCGAATCTCCAGTATGGATTCCCATTGGGTCCATGTTTTCGATCGAACAGATAATTACTACGTTGTCATTTTTATCTCTTAATAACTCCAATTCGTATTCTTTCCATCCCATCAAGGCTTTGTCAATCAAGACTTCGTGAATTGGAGAAGCCTCCAAACCTTGAGTCAATAATTTATCAAAATCTTCTGCTTTGTACACTACAGCTCCACCTGTTCCTCCTAAAGTAAAGGAAGGACGAATTACTAATGGAAAACCATATTCTTGAGCAATTTCTTTTCCTCTTAGGTACGAAGTACAAATTTCTGCAGGTGCAGTAGGAACTCCAATTTTTTGAAGCAATTGTTTGAACTGCTCTCTATCTTCGGTAATATTTATGGCGTTCACATCAACACCAATCATTTTTACTCCAAAATCTTTCCAAATCCCTTTTTCATCTGCTTCCAAACATAAGTTCAAAGCTGTTTGTCCTCCCATTGTAGGCAAAACAGAATCAATTTGAGGATGTTCCTTAAGGATTTCAATAATTGATTTGGTAGTTAAAGGCTTCAAATAAATATGATCCGCCATAGATGGATCGGTCATAATAGTTGCAGGGTTAGAGTTAATCAAGATAACTTCTATTCCTTCCTCACGAATGGATCTTGCAGATTGAGATCCTGCGTAATCAAATTCACAAGCTTGACCAATAACAATTGGACCTGAACCTATTATTAAAACGGATTTAATTGATGTGTCTTTCGGCATTTTTATATAATTAAAAGGTGTGTTTTATAAATATTTCTCGGCTAAAATCTTAAAAACAAATACGTTCAATAAGTTTTACCCGACTAGGTATAAAAAAAGGCGATACTAAAAAAAGTAACGCCTTATGTATGTTAATTAAAACATTATTTTTTGTGTCTTGGGTCACAAGAAACAGTCAATTTATGTCTTCCTTTAGCTCTTCTTCTAGCAAGAACTTTTCTTCCATTCGCAGAAGCCATTCTGTCCATAAATCCGTGCTTATTTCTTCTTTTTCTTTTCGATGGTTGAAACGTTCTTTTGCTCATTGCTTTGTATCTTTAAATCTTATTTATATGTCTTAGTGTTCTTTTGAAACCGAGTGCAAATATACAAAGTCTTTTTTTTCTACCAAGCCCTTTTTTAAAAATATTTCAATAAAGTTACAACTAGACTGTTTTAGGGTTTAAAACTAAGCCGTTTACCCTCTTTTTCAAGCCTATTTTTCATCAAAACTAACCTAACAAAGTACCAAACTTCCTCATAATCAACACCTATAGAGATTTGTCTTTTGTTTAACGTCTATACTATTGATTTTACTATCTTTGTGAACTTAAAAATAATCACAACTTATGTTTCACAAAAATATTAAACTAATCATCGCTGGATTAATCCTAATTACTAGCGTTTGGCAATTTACAGAGAACAATATTGGTAACGGAATCTTCTTAATTCTACTTACTATCTTCCCTATTTTCTTTTATTTCAAAAACGAATTCATCTTATTGGCTTTCTTAAAATTAAGAAAACAAGATTTCCCAGGGGCTACCAAATGGCTTTCTTTTATCAAAAACCCAGAAGGAGCTTTGGTTCAAAAACAACAAGGGTACTTTAATTACCTACACGGAATCATGCTTTCGCAAACCAACTTAGCACAAGCAGAGAAATATTTCAAAAAAGCAATCGAACTAGGTTTATCTATGGACATGGACTTGGCGGTAGCAAAACTAAACCTTGCTGGTGTTGCCATGACTAGAAGACGCAAACTAGAAGCTACCAACCTATTGACCGAAGCCAAAAAACTTGACAAACAAGGCATGCTAAAAGATCAAATCAAAATGATGAAAGATCAAATGAAAAAAATGTAAGCACCACTCCTTATATATACCAAACCACTTAGCGCAATCTAAGTGGTTTTTTTATGAGGCTTTGGTAGAAGAATATGTCACAACAAGAATTGCATAAATTTTAGGATTTGTGATATTTGGGCGTGCCACCACTAAGCAAAGGGGCTAACTTAACTGTGGCTACACAAAACCCCTTTGCTCAGTGCTGTCAGGCTTTCGGCGCTACTTCGGTAGCTTGCCTCTATCCTTCACGCGAACTCTGCTAGTTTGATGATTTTTCTTCAAATTACTATTATTGGAATAATTTGTAAGAATAATTTAATATATTAGCTTAATAAATACTGATTGACGTTTATCAGACATATACACCCATATTAAGGGAGATATGTCGGACGACATCAAACATATATTCAAGTTAGTGGCAAGCAATAGACTACACTTATGAAAACAAATAAGATTCATGAATGAATAAAATGATTTGATAATGAAAAAATACTTTTATACTATAATAATTACATTTCTTATTAGCACTTGCTTTACTGGCTGTTCAGTTTATTCAACAGCAACAACAAATAAATGGTTAGAATACGAATTACCACCTTCGAAGATAATAGAAAATGGCACTGTTTTTTATGAAGGAAAATTGTCAGATGGTTCATTGTTCTCAGTATTTTATGATAATGACATTAACAATGATGGAGATTATTATAATGCTATTTTACGCCAAGATTTCGGATGGCAAAGAATAGATAGTAAATCATGGAAAGGAAGTGACTTTGCTCGTAACAACAAAGCAGGTCATATATATATTAACCCCTATAGACAGGTAGCAATTTATTATTATCCAGATGGGAAATATCATAATGCTTTTAAAGTAAGTATTAATTAAAAACGCCTGCCACTAACAAAGTACATAGCTCATAGCTATTCTATTGTTTAAACGAAGTTTAGGTTTACTGGGAAAGTCGCCAAATTTTTAAATTTCACGACTTTCAATAGAAAAGATAAATAGTAAAATTTAAAAATATGACTTGTGTTTAATCCGAAAACAATCGGTAATTTACACGCTACGAGCCACATACAAGACCGTTGTATGTCATTTGACAAAAAATGAGAAATAAAGAAAAACTTTGTTCAGAATGTTTCACAGACCAAGGACTTAAACTCTTGGCGGAACGAATTGGAATAGAAAATTCCGAGAACTGTCTTAATTGTTCAAATTCAAATGGAATTAAACTAGACATTGAACAAATAGAGACTTTGGCTTATAGATTTTTTGTTGTTGGTAGTATTTTCAAACCAGATTATGGAGCTTCTCCGCTAATTCAATTTAACAAACATCAAAAAACAAGTGTTAAGCTTTCTGACTCATTACAAAAGGACATTAAACTCTTTGAAAAAGAATTAGGTATTGGCTTTTTTCATTATGGTCCTAGACTTTGGATGATTGGAGAAATTGAACCTTTAAAAGAACTACAAAATAAGAAAACAAGAAAATCAATATTTGATAGAATAGTTAATGAATTTCCAACAGTTTTACTAAAAGAAAACGAATTGTTTTATAGAATTCGAACAAATCCTAAAAAACCAACTAATGAAACTGAATACGATAGTTCACCATATCCAGGAAATGGAAGATTAGACAGTGAAAATCATCCTGTTTTATACGGTTCTCAAGATTTAGAAGTTTGCATCCACGAATGTCGTGTAACAGTTGAGGACGAAATATATGTTGCAACTCTTAAGACAAATAAGACTTTAAAACTTTTAGATTTAACAGAGTTAATCGATGAAGATTGTACTGAATTTGAAAGTCTAGATTTATCTATTCAAATGCTGTTTTTAGCTTCAAAGCATTCCTATGAAATCACAAAAGATTTAAGCTTATTTATAAAGGAGAAAGGGTTTGATGGAATTATATATCCCTCCTTTTTTAGTTTGGTAAGAACAGGAAAAATTCCATTCCCTACGGTTTATGGAATTTCAACAAGAAAAATTCCTCAATATAAAGAATTTGAAAAATCAAGTACAATTCGAAATTTAGCTTTATTTGGAAATCCTGTAAAAGACAAAAAGATTAAAGTAAAGAATATTAATAAACTTGGGCTTAATAGAATAATTTATGATTATCAATTTGGTCCTGCTGAAATAAATTAAAAATCCCGCTCCACAAAGTGTAGCTACAGTGCGAATACCTCTGACTTCGCACCCACAATAATGAGCAAATAATTAGTACAGTCCCAAAAGGCTGTACTTTTTTTGTGCTTTTTTTGACAGAAAATTGATATATTGCAATAGCAAATAAGACTGGGTACGAAGTCGGGAGACTGCAAACAGCGGGGAATTAATGCGGAACTATAATCTTTTGTAAAATTTCATTTCCTTACTATTTCTTCAATAAGGATTGAACATAATTAACTGAACATAAAATGGATATATATTATAGAGTAGAATATCGCTTCTGGCGACGAAAAATTGGGAATAAAGTTGACAATTGGATAAATGGTATTGATAATTCAGATGCTTATGTAGATACACATAAAGAGTTTCGTCATGCATCACCAATTGAAGCCCGTAAAGCAGCTTTCGATCATTATCAAAGTATTATTGAAGTCCTATACGAAGGTTTAAGTAAAAAATATACAAATGATTATCAGGCTCGATTAGATTTACAATATTTCTTGGATTCCGAAAATTCTGTTGAGTTAGGAAATGAGACTAAATTTAAAATATCCGATGATTTCTTAAATGCAATAGAAGTCTATATGATTGTAGAAAAACCAATCAAAGACAAAAAGAGTAAAGCAAATGGTACGCACTGCATTCATGGCATTCGATATGTGGATTATAGTGACAGACTTGATAGCGATTTAATAGAAAATCTGAAAAATTTATTTTTAGAGTGTCAGTATTACGAAGAATATAACTATCCTACTGGAAAAGAAAAAGTATTAAAGCATTTTGACCCCATTGGTGGTACTGCTGAATTTTATTTGCAGACTCCTTTTGACTGGGACAACTTAATGACAGAGTTTGAAGGACAAGAACTGATGAAAAATGGCAGTTTATAGCATTGGGGTTTAAGTGGTTATTCGAGTATTCCGCCACGCATTGAGTTCGGTGTATCTAGATCCTCGTCGCAATTACGTTGTAGATGTTTCTTTTTGTTGCTGCACTTAGTAGCTTCTATAACTTATATAGTGAAAATACTTTGTGGATCTAGCAAACGTGATTGCTTCCTTCGTCGCAATGACTTTGGCGAGTTTGTTTGCGCAATTAGACTTATATGCTCTTCTATTTCTTATATGGTTTAAAAACTTTGTAAATCTATGTGTTTCGGCGCACCCAATTGCGGAAGCTATTATGCAATCATCAGCGGAGTACTTATACTTCAAGATATCTCTGCCCTCTATCAAAACCCACATTATAAAAACGGTTCTCGATACTCCCGACGCTTCGGGATTGTTCCGTTTCACTGTACAAAAAACACTCGAACTGCCGTTTTTAATAATTGCACCCAACGGTTAAATTATTACTTTTGGGCTTTCAACCAATAAGTCAAATCAAAATATGCTCGACAAGGAATTCATCAAATCTCAAATAAAAAAGAACATTAAGCTTTTTAACCCATTAGAATTTTGTAATAATGGCGGTTGGGCAAATTTTGACGAACTGGAGATTACAATATTAAGTGACATAGAAAACTCAAAAGGCAATCAAGTAAAAGTGTCCATACGATACAACTGTGACTTTCCAGCATCATGCTCCTGTTTTGAAGGAAACTCAAAACCAGATTCATTAGACAAAGAACTATTTATTGGCAATGATGGAACGTTTGATGTCTTAAATTAAAATACACAACGGTTATTGTTACTACATTGCAGTATGAGACTGTTTTAGACTATTAATCTACACCAAACAACCTGACCCCGTACAATCAAAATTCATAGCCAAAAATATCTTTACAAAATCAAAGAATGGAATAATAAGACATGATGTGCCAAACGTGATTGCCACGCTTCGCTCGCAATGATCTGTGTAGATGGTTTTTGTGTACCATTACTTATATGAGCTTCAATTTCTTATATGGTTAAAAAAACCTTTGCGAATCTCTGTGTTTCCTTTGAGCAGCTTTGCGTAATGAAGCTCGAGATTCTTTCAGAATGACAAACTTTGTAGAAAAACTTTGCGAATCTCTGTGTTTCCTTTGAGCAGCTTTGCGCAACTAGCCTTCTAGTTTTAAATAAGATAAATCGAAATAGCACTACATACAAAAAGAGGCATTCCATAGGAACACCTCTTTTCAATAGTATTATGTATTCTAATTTATTGCGGTTGTACTACTGTGTTTCCATCAAGAATTACAGCAGTCTGTGCCAATGCCCTTCCGTTAAAAGATGCTCCTGTTTGAAAAGTCACCCCTGTCTTAGACAAGATAATACCTTCAACATGAGAAGTTGTTCCAAAAGTTGCTTTACCAGCAACTTGCCAGAAAATATTTGAAGCTTTAGCTCCACCTTGCAAAATTATTCTTGTTGCAGCACTCATGGATAGATCACCTGAAATTTGGAAAATCCATACATCATCTGCAGATCCTGAAATGGTTACATTAGTGGGTACCGTTACCGTGCTAGTCCATTTATAAAGACCTGGAGTTAATGTTTTTCCACCAATGCTCCCTGCTCCCAATTCAACAAAATCAGGAGATGGACGTCCAGCTGCATCATTGTATGCTGTAATCATATTCTCAACCGCTGTGGTAAGATTTGTTGAAGTTGGAGAAACCATGTCGGCAGCAAATACTTTTCCAGTAACTTGTGCAGCCTTTGCATAACCCGTAAAATCCGTTAAAGATAATCCTGTTATAAACGATGTCGCTGCAGGACTTAATGCTAGATCACCTGTAATTACAGACGTTGGTACGTTAGTAATTGCCGTTTTTGCAAGAACCACATAATTCCCTGCTGAACCAAGACCAACAGCTGCTAATCCAGCCGTCGCATTAGCTGTTGTAGTAAACTCCCATTGCTTGTTTAGACTAAGTGCTACTCCATTTGCACTTTTTACTCCCGTACTTAGTGCAGCTGTGTACACTGTATTAGCCGCAAGTACCGTTAATGGAACAAACTTTGCAGTAGTTCCTGAATAGGAAACGGATCCCAATACTGGAGTTCCAGCTTGCTTTAATGTAAACGTTGTAGTATTAATAGAGGATACATCCATTTCGCTACTAAATTTTACCGAAACAACTTTATTTCTAGCAACGTTTGTATCACTGCTTGATGGACTCGTTAAAGCCACAGTCGGAACGGAATCCGACTGGGTGGTGTCGTCATTTGAACAGCCTGTAAATAAAACAACCATTGCAATCGCTAAGGTTGATAATAGGTTTTTATTTTTCATGTATATATGTATTAGTGAAGTTTAAAATTATCACATGACAAATGTAGAGGTGCTTTAAACGTTTGATGTTATATAACAAAATCGTTTAGTTTCATAATTCACAGTTTAGTACAATTAGTCTAAAATGAGTTATAGTATTACCAGTCTTTGAAGCTGTTTATGCAACAGCACTTACAGGAAGTTCTTTTACTTATATGGTTAAAAAAAAACTTTACGAATCTCTGTGTTACCTTTGAGCATCTTTGCGTAACAAAACATAAAAAGGAAATTGTGATTTAACAAAGAACCCGCTCTACCTCCTAGATTCATTATGAATTTTATATTCGGTTTATATTTAGTAAATTAGTAGCTAAAGCACGAGAATAAATTAAACACAAACACGATGTTCGCAATACTAAAAAACAGGAATCTATCTTTAAAAATAATATTCTTTCTAGCTGTATTTTCGCTTTTGGGTTGCAAGCAAGATAAAAATACGTTCACTCCAATGGGACAAGGCGCACCGCCAACGACAAAGCAGTTTAATGATTATTGGTATTCGGGCAAAGCAGAGCTGAATAGCTATGAATTGAAGCAATCTCGTTATGGTGAAATCCGAAAAGGGGAAGTTGTATTGGTATTTGTAACAGAACCATTTTCACTTAGCAAGCATGTAAAACTAGACCATCCTCAAGATACTGGAAGTGATGATGTATCGGTAATGAAATTGAACAACATTAGAAAATTCACTACAGGTATCTATGATTACGCTATCCTAACGGCCACTTTTACTCCTATTGATTCTCAAAAACATCCTCACACCTTAAAGTCGAATACGAGTATGCAAGAATGGTGTGGACATACTTTTACACAACTTAACCTCAAAGGAAAAAAGTATCAATTCCAACAATTCTCTTATTTTGAAGCTGAAGGAGATACTGAAAAAGATATTCCTGTCGCTTTGCTAGAGGAAGAACTCATGACACGTATTAGGCTAAATCAAGGGCAACTACCCTTAGGCGAAATCGATTTGATTTTCTCTACCCTTTACAGCCGTTTTGCCCATAAAGAACTGGAAATCGCCAAGGCTAAAATCAGTAAAACCGAAACAGACTCCACTTTAAACTACAAAATTGAATACTTGAAGCATAGTAGAAAGGTTTCTATCGAAGTACAAAAAGCATTCCCATACAAAATACTATCATGGTCGGAAGATGATGGCGATGGTTTGATAACAGAAGCCCGATTGAAAAAAAGCATCAATGAACCCTACTGGAACCAAAAAAACGTAGCTGATGAAGCTAAAAGAAAGGAATTAGAATTGTTGCATTAAAAAGTTAATCACTTGTAAACTGACTTAATTTGATAGTAGGCACAAGCGGGATACTTTGGTAGCTTCTTTTAGATTGGCTTGCTCGAATGCACATCTATGAGCTTTAATATCTTATATAGTTAAAAAAACCTTTGCGAATCTCTGTGTTACCTCTGCGCATCTTTGCGTAACAAAAAACCACCAATATCTCAGTGACAATGGTGGTCTTTAGCTTTATTTGAAAACGTTTTAGTCGTTCGCTACTTTGTAGGTTGGATCTTCTATTATATTGACGTCTATGATTTCATCTGCATTGTGCAGCAATAGGCGACAATCAGTACTTAGGTGGCGCAAATGTATTTTCTTGCCTATTTTGGCGTAACGCTCCGTTAATTTGTTGACTGCGTCGATGGCACTCATATCGGCGATTTTGCTTTCTCTGAAATCGATAATCACTTCTAGGGGATCGTTAGCAACATCAAATTTATCTAAAAATGCCGTTGTAGAAGCGAAGAAAAGCGGTCCGTAGATTTCGTAGTGTTTAACACCTTTATCATCAACATATTTTTTGGCTCGAATGCGTTTGGCGCTTTCCCAAGCAAAAACCAAAGCCGAAATGATTACTCCAATCAATACTGCTAGAGCCAGATTGTGCAACATAATGGTAATTACAGCCACTAGGACTCCAACGAAAATATCTTGTTTTGGCATTTTATTGATGATACGGAAGCTAATCCATTCAAAAGTTCCAATCGCTACCATAATCATTACTCCTACTAGCGCTGCCATAGGCAATTGCTCAATTACGGGCGCTCCTACCAATACGATTAACAAAATGGTCAATGCAGCCACGATTCCAGACAAACGGGCTCTAGAACCAGCGGATAAGTTGACCAATGTTTGTGCAATCATAGGACAACCTCCCATTCCGAAGAAAAATCCGTTTAATAGATTGGCACCACCTTGAGCGATACATTCTCTGTTTCCGCTTCCTTTTGTTCCGGTGATTTCGTCCACAAGGTTCAAAGTCAATAATCCTTCAGTCAAACCAACAGATCCCATGATTAAAGCATACGGGAAAATAACTTGTAAAGTGGTCCAACTCCAATCGATATTTGGAATATGAAACGGCGGTAAACCACCACTTACAGAGGCGATATCGGCTACGGTTTTAGTTTCGATTCCGAACCCTAAAACGATTCCAAATACTACTAAAATTGCGACTAATGACGCTGGAATAGCTTTGGTAAATCGAGGTAATATCAATACAATTCCGACTGTTAAGGCTACTAATCCTGCCATAACATATAAAGGAGTCCCAGAAAGCCACTCCGTTTGCCCGTCGACAACGGTTTTAAATTGCTCTAGTTGTGACATGAAGATAATAATTGCCAAACCATTTACGAATCCGTACATTACGGGCTGTGGCACTAAGCGGATGAATTTACCCAGTTTAAAGAGTCCAACCAGCACTTGCAATACACCTGCTAGCGCTACGGCTGCAAAGACATATTCTAGACCATGAGATTTCATCAAAGCAATTAATACAATCACGGTTGCTCCTGCTCCACCAGAAACCAATCCTGGACGACCACCAAAAATAGCGGTAACTATTCCCATAATAAAAGCGGCATACAAACCTACCAAAGGAGGAAATCCTGCTAAAATTGCAAAGGATAATGATTCGGGAATCATCGTCATTGCTACTGTTAAGCCTGCTAAAATCTCTGTTCTGTAATCTACTTTTTGACTAAAGTCGAATAAATTAAAATACTGTTTCATTTTTTATTTTAAATTGAAAATCGTCACTAAATGACGATTTGTAAAGTGGCGCAAAGGTACTTTTTTTTAACTAAGATAAAAAGGCCAAGCCACATTGAAGCCTAAACCACAATATTTCAACAACTTACAGGAAATCTAAATATATTATTTACCTAATACTATCATAGGTTAAATAAACCTTTACAATCTCTCATATGAGCCGAATTTTCCTTAAATTTGAAGGAGACGGTAGGGCCTTTCAATTGTAATGAAACTTCTTATTCTCCTTCATTAAAGCATTCTAAAATCAATTTTTAAAACTAAAAATCAATAGATTATGCCTTTTATAGATTATTACAAAGTATTGGACCTTGACAAAAAAGCTACCGAAGCCGAAATAAAAAAAGCCTATCGGAAAATGGCTCGAAAATACCATCCTGACTTAAATCCAAACGATAAAGCTGCAGAACAAAAATTTAAGGAACTCAATGAAGCTAATGAAGTGTTAAGCAATGTGGAAAGTCGTGAAAAATACGACCAACACGGCGAAAATTGGGAACATGCAGACGAAATCAACAAACAACAGCAACAACAACGAAAGTATAGTAATGCTGGAGACGGTTTTGGTAATGCGCAATCTGGCGGTCAAGACTACTCTGATTTTTTTGAATCTGTATTTGGTGGAGGTGGTCAAAATAGGCAACGAGGCGGTCAAAGACAGTATAAAGGACAAGATTTCAATGCCGAATTGCAATTGGACTTGAAAGATGTGTTTGAAGATCACAAAAGAACACTTACTGTTAATGGAAAAAATATTCGCTTAACAATTCCAGCTGGTGTAGAGAACGGTCAAATCATAAAAATCCCTGGTCATGGTGCCGACGGTCAAAATGGCGGACCTAAAGGAGATTTATACATTACCTTTTCTATAAACAACGACGCCAACTTTAAGCGAGACAAAGAGAATTTGTACAGTACGATTGACTTAGATTTATATACCGCAGTATTAGGTGGCGAAATTACCATCCCTACTTTTGACGGAAAAGTAAAATTAAAAGTTGCCGCAGGAACACAAAATGGCGCTCAAGTCAAACTAAAAGGAAAAGGTTTCCCTGTTTACAAAAAAGCGGGACAGTTTGGCGATTTATTTGTGAGCTACAATATTGCTATCCCAACCAATTTGACCGAAAAACAAACGAAATTATTTACTGAACTTTCTAAGAACTAATATTATGAGTACTGAAAATTTTATCGCCCTTGATACACTTTGCATTCACTATAAAGTAACCTTATCTTTCTTTTATAATCTAAGCGATAACGGCTTGATCGATATTGAAGAGATTGCCGAAACACGCTATATTCACCAAGATTCCTTACACGAAATTGAGAAAATCATCCGAATGCACCAAGACCTAGACGTAAACATTGAAGGAATCGATGTTGTACTTAATTTACTCAAAAAAATAGATGCGCTAAAAACGGAGTTGCACACAGTAAGAAATAGATTGAGACTTTATGAGAATTAAATTAACACCATTTAAACACCATTTAAACACGAATTACACAAATTGGCACGGATTCTAAACCATAAAAAATAATTGCTCTAATTTTATCAGAAATTAAAAATTATTCGCGGAAATTCCTGTACTTCGTGGCTAAAAAAACAAGAATACTTGCATAACACCCCATACTTGAAAAACTCCATTCAGCAAATAAAATTCAACAACAAACGCAAAGACAGTCAGTTTGACTTAACAACTTTTGACGCCATATTTTCAAAGAAAGATCTCGATCATACTTTGACAGATTTTCAGCAGATTGATTTTTATATGTTAATGATGATTACAGCAGGAAAAGGCATGCACACGGTCGATTTTACCGATTACACGCTCCAAGAAGGTAGCATTTTGAGCATTCGAAAAGACCAAATTCACAAGTTCTTTAAAAACGACGTGCAAGGATATGTGCTACTTTTCACAGATACCTTTTTAGTTCATTTTTTCAATGAAGTCGAAGTGTTTAAAAGTTTACAACTGTTTAATGAATTGATTACCTCACCAAAACTCCAACTCAACGCGCCTGATTTTCAAATAACAAAAAACTTAATCGACGAAATTGCTTCTGAATATAATCAAATAAAAGACGAGCATTCTATGAGTGTTATTGGAAGCTTGTTGCATATTCTTTTTCGAAAAATATACCGCATTAAGACATTCGACAATATTGTGTTTTCAGAAAAAAAATACTTGAGTTCATTTATACAGCTTCAACTATTGGTCGAAAACCAATGCTTTAAAACCAAGAAGGTTTCTGATTATGCTAGTCAAATGAATATTAGTTCCAAAACGGTAAACACCATTACAAATACTATTATTCATAAATCGGCCAAAGAATTCATCGACACCGTTTTGACTACCCAAATCAAAAGATTACTTATAAACACACGACTTTCGGTTAAAGAAATAGCTTTTCAATCAGGTTTTGAAGAATCTACTAATTTATACAAGTTTTTCAAAAAGAATACTTCGCTTACTCCAGAAGCTTTTAGAAAAGCAAATCAATAAACTACATTTTCCCATTTTTACAGTCCTTTGTCCTTTTTGGATAGCTTCTACCGTCTAAACCCACGGTACATTTGCACTATACTTTTAAAGCAAATAAAAATGAAACTATCGACACTTACACAAGCCAGCATAATAGCGTTTACACTTGTACAAGGAAATGCTATTCAAGCACAAAACAAGAAAGATAACAAATCAAAAAAATCTCAAAAAATGGAAATTTCAAACAAACAAAAAGTAGTAGCCCTATTAAAATCAATTGAAACTGGAGATGCAACACCAGTAAGTTACATCAACCCGACCAATTACAAACAGCACAATACTGCTGTAGCGGATGGATTGGCAGGTTTTGGAGCACTTTTACAACAAATACCGACAAACACTGCCAAAGTAAAAACGATACGCGCCTTTGAAGAAGGTGATTATGTTTTCACTCATACCGATTACAACTTTTTTGGACCAAAAATTGGTTTTGATATCTTTAAATTCGAAAACGGACAAATTGTAGAACACTGGGATAACCTTCAAGAAACTCCAGTAACTGCAAATCCAAGTGGACATAGCATGATTGACGGTGCTACAGCAATCAAAGACTTAGACAAAACTGCTGCCAACAAAAATTTAGTTACTGAATTTGTTAATGACATCTTGGTTAACGGAAAAATGGAGAAACTAGCTGGATATTTCAACGGAGATGATTATATCCAACATAATCCAAATATTCCAGACCAACTTTCAGGACTTGGAGCCACTTTAGGGGCGCTTGCAAAACAAGATGTTTTCTTGAAATATGACAAAATTCACCGTGTACTAGGAGAAGGAAACTTTGTATTAGTTGTAAGCGAAGGACATTTTGGCACAGACCATAATTCATTTTATGATTTATTTAGAATAGAAAATGGTAAAATTGCCGAACACTGGGATGTTATTGAAAAAATGACAAACAAAGCAGACTGGAAAAACAACAACGGTAAATTTTAATACAAACACTCTATAAACGAACAACTTAGTACATAGGTATTGATTTAAAACGTAAAATAATATTATAAAACAGCACTTATTCACAAGAAGAAGTGCTGTTTTGGTTATAGGTATTTTGATCAAAATTTACAGCAAAATTCCCAAAAACACATAGAATCCTCATGAATTAATATCAATTGCATTAAATAAATCATAAGAATGACAAAAAATATTGTTTTATAATGGCCTAAAATACTATCTTACATCCTCCTTTAATGAGGGATTTTAACCTAATGATTTCATATGACCATTATTATATCGCTTTGTATCTTATTACTAATCGCTTATTTGTTTGACCTAACAGCAAGTTATACAAAAATTCCATCGGTAATTTTACTTTTGTTATTGGGTTGGATTGTTAAAGAAGTGACGGTGTTTTTTGACATTCCCATTCCAGACTTAAGCTCCACCTTGCCTATCTTAGGAACTATTGGATTAATTTTGATCGTACTTGAAGGAGCTTTGGAACTAGAACTCAATAGTTCCAAAATAAGTCTTATCAAAAAATCGGTTCTAGGTGCTTTAATTCCACTGATGGCCATGTCCTTTGCACTTGCTTATGCTTTTCATTATTTTGGAGGTTACCCCTTCAAAACCTGTTTAACTAATGCTATTCCGTTTTGTGTAATCAGTAGCGCTATTGCCATTCCTAGTGTACGTAACTTGACTTCAGACCAAAGAGAATTTACCATCTACGAAAGTAGTATGTCGGATATTTTTGGAGTTATTTTCTTTAATTTTATTATTTACAACACAGATTTTGGATTAGAAACCTTTGGATATTTCTCTTTAGAAATCCTTCTTATTATAACGATTTCACTCATCGCTACCTTTTTGCTTTCTTTTTTACTAAACAAAATTGACCACCACATTAAATTTGTACCAATCATTTTGCTAGTGATTTTAATCTACGAAATATCCAAAATTTTCCACCTACCTGCTTTGATCTTTATTCTAGTATTTGGTCTAGCCATTGGGAATTTGGACGAAATCAAACATTTGAAATGGACACAAAGTTTCCGTTTAGACCTGTTAAATAAAGAGGTTGCAAAATTTAAAGAACTTACTATCGAAGCCACTTTTATTATTAGAGCTTTATTTTTTATGCTTTTCGGGTTTTTAATCAAAACTTCCGAAATAGTCAATCCGGACACCATCCTGTGGGCGCTAGGAATTGTTACCGTCATATTTGCATTTCGTTTTCTCCAATTATTGTTATCCAAAATACCAATTTTCCCACTGTTATTTGTTGCCCCAAGAGGATTGATTACCATTTTACTCTTTTTATCCATTTCAACAGACCAAGTATTGCCTTTAGTAAATAAATCTCTTATTATCCAAGTCATCTTACTAACTGCCGTAATCATGATGATTGGCTTAATGGCGTCAGCAAAACACCGTGAAATCATCATCAAAGAGAAACTGAGAGCTAAACACATCAACCCTGAAACCGAAGACAAACAAATACTTTAAAAATCAGTTTTACAAATACAAAAAAGGAGCTTCATCTTTATCCGATTGAAGCTCCTTTTTTATTTTAAAATCTCAGCTGGCAACAAAAACATTGAAATCAATTGGATGATTTTCCATTAAATTATCATTCTTTGTTTTACAAACTTTTCAAGCCCTCAATAAGTCTGTCAATATCTTCTTTGGTGTTATAATGACTCATAGAGATACGCAAATTCGGTTTTTTTAAATCCTCTTCCGAAAGCATTTCAGCCAAAACATGGGAAGGTCTAATGCTTCCGCTTTGACAAGCACTTCCTCGAGAAACCGCAATTCCTTTCATATCCAAGTGAAATAAAATCATCGCTGTCTTATCTTTCGAAAAAGGCAACAATATATTCAAAATAGTACAAATCCCATCCGTTCCACCATTAAAAGTAGCCTGCGGAAAAAATTCCGTTATTTTTGAAACTAAATAAGTTTTTAGTGTTGTTATATGCGCTGTCTCCTGTTCTAAATTTTCATAAGAAATAACCAGAGCCTTAGTCATTCCAGCAATTTGGTGTACCGGTTCCGTTCCTGCCCGCAAGCCTTTTTCTTGTTCACCTCCATAAAACAAAGGTTGTAATCCAGAATTTTTCTTCACAAAAGCGAAACCAATTCCTTTAGGACCATGAAATTTATGAGCAGTCGCAACCAAAAAATCTACCGAAATCAATTGTAAATCAATCCTACGTTTTCCTACAGATTGCACAGTATCTGAATGAAACAAAACATTATACTCTCTGCAAAGCATTCCTACACGTTGTAAATCCAAAACCACACCCGTCTCATTATTAACATGCATTAAACTCACTAAAGCTTTCCCTTCATGAGACAAAAGCTCTACCAAATGAGTCAAATCAACCGCTCCATTAGCATTGACTTTTACAAAATCAACAGCAATGCCAAATTCTCTTTGTAATTGCTCCACTACATGTAGAACAGCATGATGCTCCACTTTACTGGTAATTATACGGCTTACTTTTAAATCTTTAACTGCAGAACGTAAAATCCAATTGTTAGCCTCAGTAGCTGACGAAGTAAAAATGATTTCTTGAGCCGAAGCATTGATACATTTGGCAATCGCCTTTCTAGAAAGCTCCAAAATATTTTTGCTATTACGCCCTAAACTATGTGTAGACGATGGATTACCATAATCTTCCATCATAATTTGGGTCATTTCTTGAACTACTTCAGGTCGAATAGAAGTTGTAGATGCGTTATCGAGATATATTTTTTTCATTGCTGCAAAGTTATGAAATATCAATTGTGAATTCTTCATTATCATTTGCCATTTTTTTCGCTATTTTTGTGGCAAATAATAGATATAATGAAACGAATCACTTGCCTTTTAGCTTTTATGTTGCTTTTGAATAGTTGTGATGACGGGAATCTAACCCAAGAGACCATTGCATTTGAGAGCTATACTACTCAAAACTGCTCCACCAATAATCTTATTTACAAAATAAATGATAAAGAGGCATTAATCCTTGAAATTCCATCCACAAATTTTGTAAATGATGCAACTACAGTCGGTTCTCCTACAAGCTTAACCATCAGTTCTACTAGTAACAGAGTAGTGTATCGTTTTTACAACGGTACAGTAAGTAGTGACAACATTTGCGAAACGATTCAACCAGCAACTCCTACAATCACAGATCAGTGGAGCGCTACTTCTGGAACGATTCAAATCACAACAACAGCAATTAAATCTACAGACGCAACTTTAAATAGCACTAAAATCACAGGTTACAATCACTATATAAACCTAAAAAACATTACTTTTTCCATCAATAATGGAGAGCAAACGTATAGTACACTTCCTTTTGGAAGCTATACAACAACCGCAACCTCTTTGCCTTTTAACTTTGAAAAAATCCTTACTAAGTGCAGCAGCTCAAATGTATTATACGACTACAAGAGTACCGAGGCGATTATGCTCACAATAGATCCTAATTTAATTATTAATGCGGTAACACCTACAGGCACGCCAAGAACAGGACTTATAGGAACAAGTACAAACAAACTTACCTATCGATTGTTTTCCGGTCTATTAAGTGCTTCGTATTTTTGCAACACTACAACTCCAACCACTCCTATTTTAAGCGAAGAATGGAATGGAGTAGCTGGCGTAAGTGGTACAAATGGTATTGTCGAAGTGACGACAACCACTAATGGACCAAACGCTTTTACACATACAATCACTCTTAAAAAAGCTACTCTAAAGAAAGGGAACAGCAGTTTTATTTTAGGCGATTCATATATTTTAGGAGAACTTACTACTACAAATTAAAACGTTTTTTAGGAACTAAAACATCGTAAAAAAGAGGCCCATTTTCAATTGAAAACAAGCCTCTTTTTTACGACTAAAGTGTACTAGTTATTTTTACTCTGACGGATATAAACTTCCGTTGCCCCTTGACCATATTTTTGATAATTAGCTTCCTGAAAATCGATATTATCATAACGTCCTAATAAAAAATCCAACTCCGATTTCAATACTCCTTCACCCACACCGTGAATAAAAACAATCTTTGGAATTCGGTTTTTAATAGCGAAATCAATATGCCTTTTGGCCGTTTCAGATTGAATGGTTAGAATGTCATAATTAGACATTCCTTGTTTGTTTTTAACTAACTTTTCGATGTGTAAATCAAATTCAGGAACAGGACGTTCGTTCTTAACCTTTCGTTCTTTAACAAAACTACGCGGTTTTGGTATCTCTTTTTCTTTTTGAACCGCACTTATATTGATCATCTTAATAGAATCATCTAAACTACTGGAATCGTTTAACTTAATCAATTCCTTGACAAAAAATGTCATCGAGAATCCATCTGTAGTTTCTACTTCCACTTGATCACCTTTCACCGATAATACCACACCATCAATAGCGTCATCTAAAACCGAAACCTTATCTCCTTTACTTAATATCATCTTCTTCTTTATTTTGATTTTTACTTGGTGTTTTAGCACTCAACTGCATCATTCCATACATAAAAACTACGATGGCTCCTACCCTAAGATATATCATTTTTTCAGTACTATAGTACTCAACCAAAATCACCAGTATTGCCAAAACCATTATTACAATTCGAAATATTCTCATTATTACTTTTATCAGAATTCAAAAATAAGAAATTAAAAGTAACTTCGCTTTTTTTCTCAAAACCTTTCCCTATTTTTTTTGTAATTTACTCCAAAATAAATCATGTTGGATTTCGAAAAATTCTTACTGCCTTGCTTCAGTAAAACACTCTTCAACTTGGAGTGTTTAGGATGTGGATTTCAACGTGCCGTTTTACTACTATTACAAGGTCAATTTAAAGCTGCTTTTGTAATGTATCCTGCAATTTATCCAACCCTTTTTTTCATCTTTTTTATCAGTTTTCATTATTTCTATAAAAAGTTAGTACCCGAAAAAACAATTCTTATCATAACATTAATCAATGTATTTTTCATGATACTCGGTTATGGCTATAAAAACTATTTCCTACCGCAAATCTAAATCTTACCCTAATACACTCTCTGATTCAAAATAGTTCAATATATTTGTGAAGTTGAATCCATAAAAAATTCAAAAAAATGCTACAGCTAAACAGTCCCGTTTCTTTAAAACCAAACACACAATCCACATTGTGTATCTGTTGCCGTTGCTGCTACTAAATATTTTAGATTACAATTCACGATACATTAACCCTTCAATCCTATAATCATGACAAAAGATCTGATTATCCAAAATATTGGGGCTCTCAAAAGCCACCTAAACATCAATTACCGTATTAAAACTAAAACGGAAGCTTTTACAGAACAATTGTTTTATACTTTATTTGACTCGAATGCCGAGTTAAGTCAAAGCATTGATGAACTTGAAAAATTATTTAAAGAAATTTCTAAGATCGCTTGTAAAAAACCTGAAAGCTTATGCAATTCCATTTGGGAGAAATTCTTAGCGAGTTTGCCTACTGTACTTGAAAAACTAAATCGAGATGCACAGTTTATCCTTGACAATGATCCTGCTTCGAATAGTATTGAAGAGGTCTACCTAGGTTATCCCGGATTTTATGCTATTGCCATTTACCGTTTAAGTCATGAGTTATATCTTTTAGATTTACCATTATTTTCTAGATTAATGAGTGAATACGCTCATAAAATAACAGGAACAGATATTCATGCTGGTGCTCAAATTGAATCTCCGTTTTTTATTGACCACGCCACAGGAATCGTGATTGGTGAAACGACAGTAATTGAAAAACATGTGAAAATTTATCAAGGAGTAACCCTAGGCGCTTTGAGTGTGAGCAAGGACATGAAAAATGCCAAACGCCACCCTACTGTAGAACAAAACGTTTGCATTTATGCCAATGCTACTATTCTAGGTGGAGAAACCACCATTGGAAAGGACAGCGTAGTGGGCGGGAATGCTTGGGTAACCAAATCAATTCCGGCAAGATCAATTGTATTGAACACCACAACCACCGAAGTAAAAGTTAAAGAAATGAAATAAAAACGAATCGGCTACAACAAACAATTCAAACTCTTGAACATTTGCCTTTAAAAGTCTAAAAAAATATTCAATTGTTATTGTCCCGATTCTAAACAACATAATAATTACATTACTATGAAACCTCAAAAATTAGTTGACTTAATAGGTAATACGCCTTTAGTAGAAACAGTCAATTTAGTTCAAAATAAAAACGTAAAACTACTTTTAAAACTAGAAGGAAATAATCCTGGTGGTAGTGTCAAAGACAGAGCTGCTTATTACATGATTAAAGGAGCTTTGGACCGTGGTGAAATCAAAAAAGGCGATAAACTAATTGAAGCTACTAGCGGAAACACTGGAATTGCCCTTGCGATGATTGCACAAGTATTGGGTATCGAAATTGAACTAGTGCTTCCTGAAAACTCTACCAAAGAACGCACCCAAACTATGCGTGCTTATGGAGCAACGGTAATATTAACTTCTGCCGAAACAGGTATCATTGGTTCAAGAGATTATGCCGATAAAAAAGTAGCCGAAGGTGGTTACATCATGTTGAATCAGTTTGCCAATGATGACAACTGGAAAGCGCATTACAACACCACAGGCCCCGAAATTTGGAGAGATACTGAAGGAACTGTAACCCATTTTGTTTCTGCCATGGGAACTACAGGGACGATTATGGGAACTTCTACTTTTTTGAAAGAAAAAAACCCTGCTATACAAATCGTAGGAGCACAACCTAGTGAAGGTTCACAAATTCCAGGTATCCGTAAATGGCCATTAGAATATTTACCCAAAATTTTCAATCCGTCTAAAGTAGATCAAACTATAGACGTATCTGAAGCTGAAGCGCGAGAAATGACCAAATGCTTAGCACTTGAAGAAGGTGTTTTTGCAGGAATGAGCAGTGGTGGTTCAGTGGCAGTGGCGGTAAAAATTGCCAACCAACTGGAATCAGGTGTCATTGTTGCGATTATTTGCGACCGTGGAGACCGTTATTTGTCTTCGGATTTGTTTGATTAATCATAAATTAAATACATAAAAAAAAGGCTCGTTTTACTGTGTAAAACGAGCCTTTACTATAAATGCCTGTTTTTAAACCAAAGTAGCCGTTGAAGTTATTTTTGTATTCAACAATTTGGATATTGGGCAATTTTTTTCTGCTTTTGTAACCAATTCTTGAAAAGTAGCATCTGTGATTCCGTCAATTTTGGCTTGTACCGTCAAATGTGAACCTATAATACTTCCGTCTACTAAATTTATCTCACATTTGGTTTCGATACTCTCTGGATGAAAACCAGCCTCGCCTATAAAGGCTGAAAGCTGCATAGCAAAACATCCCGAATGTGCAGCTGCCACCAATTCCTCTGGGTTAGTACCTACTCCTTCCTCAAATCGGGAATGAAATGAATATTGAGTATTTTCTAGTGTTTTACTTTGTGTAGTTAATCTACCACCATTTTCTTTAAGAGTACCTTTCCAAATTGCTGTTGCATTTCTTTTCATGATAATTTTTTTTTAACCTGATTTATTTACTAAACTTTAATATCTCACCAATAATTGAGGAACTCTAATTTAATAATTTTTCAAACCATACCATGAAGTAATCCCGTTTTTTTAACTAAAATTTATTTTTTAAGTTGTAAAAAGAAACCATCTCAAATTGTGAGATGGTTTCTGTAATTACACTTAATTAATAATCATTTATTGCTTAATTAATCTTACTGTCTTTTGATAAGGACCTTGATTAATTAATACGGTATAAACTCCAGTTGGTAATTCTGATCCAAAAACAATTGATTCACCTATATCCCTTACCAAATGTTTCAACAATTTACCTGACATTTCATAAACATAAACGTTTATTTTTTCACTACTATCACTTTCTACCACCAAATTGAATTGGTAAGCAGATGGATTAGGATAAGCGATTACGTCAAATTTAACTGGTGTTGTATCTAAGGTCGGTTTTAGACTAATGGCTGCTTCACTTGCCTCAGAAGTATCTTTCTTACAATTACTAATCTTTATTTTTGTCGTGGTTACATCTGAGCAATTACCACTACTAAAACTATATGTAACCGTATAATTACCGGTTGAACTAGCTCCTAGATTGACCCTTCCTGTTGAACTATTAATATTCAATCCAGATGGAGATGCACTATAAACACCCCCTGCTTGACCAGTTCTAGTTACATTTACAAATCCCGTATTACAGAATGTACCATTATAATTTATACTTGCAGTTGGTGGAGCACTTACTGTTACCGCTGCTGAAGACGATGTTACAGGACTACCGCAGCCAGAAGTTACTGTGTATTGGATAATTGCATTTCCTGCATTTACTGTTGTTACTACACCCGTTTTTGCATTCACCTTAACAGCAGATGTGTTAGTACTACTCCAACTACCACCTTGAGGGCCGTTGCTAGTAAAGGTATCAGTTGCTCCTACACATAAAGTGGTAGGACCACTTACCGTTCCTGCAGAAACATTAGGGTTAATTGTAACACTTACCCCTGTTCTATTACTTTCACAACCTCCAGAAGTATCGCTTACATAATAAGTCCCAGAACTTAAGTTGGTGGAATTTGACAATACAGTACCTCCTACTGCTGAACTATACCATTTATAGGTTCCTCCTCCATTTGGTAGTAAAGCCACCGTTGCTGAACTACAAAAGTTTTGTGCTGCCACTGATGGCGCTGATACATTTATTATAGTAATATTTACTGACGTCCTTGTACTTTCGCAATTTCCAGAGGTATTGCTTACATAATATTTACCTGTACTCAATACAGTAGTACTCGGAAGCTCTGTACCGTTGTTTGAGCTACTATACCATTTATATGCGCCACCACCATTAGGTAGTGCTGCTACAGTTGCTGAATTACAGAAATTTTGGGCAGCCACAACCGGTTCTGTTGGAATTGCAATAATAGTCACGTTGGCAGTTGCTATTCCCGAGCAAACACTATTACTGTAGCTGTAACTTACTGTATAACTTCCAGGAATACTTCCAGAAAGATTAATTGTCCCAGTATTACTATTTATACTTATGCCAGCAGTAGACGAATAAGTCCCCCCCGATAAACCTGACCTAGTCACCGAAGCGTTATTACTTGCACAAAAAATATTTGAACTATAACTGATAGTAGTTAATTGAAGTTCATTTATTATAATATTAGCACCATTATCAGTTCCAATAAAAGCCGGTACGCTACTTGTTATACGTATCCGATATCCTGTACCTACCACGGTAGTATAAGGGATAGTAACATTAATTTCTCCTGTCGAAGAATTACCTGTCAATGTACCAATGTTTACAGGACTCGCAAAACTCCCAGAAGCGTTACTTAATTGAGCTGTAAATGTATTTGCTCCACCTATATCCCTGGCGGTGTATGGAAGGTTAAAATTGTTTCCTGGACACATAGTAGTGTTACTCACGTTACCCGTACTTATCTTTTCCCCTGGTTGTTGAAAACCATGGGTTACGACATCTCCATTAGCAGTAAGTGAGGGAATAAACGTTTCACCAATACTAAATGTTAGTTGACCTCCACCACCACTTAAGGTGCCTCCAGCACTGGAGACGACTTTGCGGCTTATGGTTTGAGCATTTAAACTACCTGTAATTACTAGTAGTGTAAATAGTATGATTATTTTTTTCATATTCTTATGTTTTATGAATTATTTTATTCCAAAATTCATATGAAAGTAATTAATTTTAATTACCAATTCTCATTGCTCTAATGAAACTTGCATTATTACCTGCAGTGTTATCCGGAAGTGCACGTACTATACTAGCTCGGTTAGTAGAATTATCTGCAGCAGATATTTTTACAATTGTACTACTAGTTAAAGTCACAAAACCAGAAACTGTTACTGAAATAACTGATTGAAAACCACCACCACCTGCACCAAGGGTCATCCCATTTGATGCAAAAACATTTGTTCCATCCCACAATTTCGCCGTAAGTTTAACAAATTTATTCGATTGAGTTTCAGCAGTTAAAGTTCCGGTTACAAACCAAGTTCCAGGTGCTAAAGTAACAGAGACTATATCTGAAAAAGTACTTCCTGTAGCGCTTAATAAAACATCTGTTGACAAATTTGAACTGGCTGTAGATAAGGCAGCAGAAGTAAAATTAGTACCATCAGAAACCATAATACCTCCTGCAGCTCCTGCACTTGTTAAACCTGTACCACCATTAACAACAGCAACATTACCAGTAACATTAGCAGCCGTACCAGTAGTATTTTGATTTAAAGTAGGAATATCTCCTGCAACTAAAGCAGCACCTGCAGTAACTCTACCTTTTGTATCAACAGTAACTTTAGAATAAGTCCCTGCAGCCACTCCAGTTAATGACAATGTTGGTGCACTAGCTGTTCCTGCTAAATCTCCAGCTAATTGTATTTTACCTTTCACTGAGGTAGTTGCATCTGGTACTGCTACTGCTGCAACTGCTGTTGTTACAAATGCAGTTGTTGCTAAAGCCGTTGTACTATTTCCAGTAGTTTGAGTAACACCAGTTGTTCCTGTTGGTAAACTAGGTGCTCCTGTGAACGTTGGGGAAGCAAGGTTTGCTTTTAATCCTAAAGCTGTACTAGTGGCAGTGGATATTGGTTTATTAGCATCACTGGTATTATCTACATTGCCTAAGCCTACCATAGCAGCCGTTATACCTGATACCGTTCCAGTAAAAGTAGGTGACACTAATGGCGCTTTTAAATTATCTGCCAATGTTACAAATGCTGTTGTAGCTATAGCTGTAGTACTATTTCCTGCCGATTGAGTTACTCCTGTAGCTCCTATTGGTAAACTTGGTGTTCCTGTAAAAGTTGGTGATGCAAGATTTGCTTTTAAACTCAAATCTGGTTGGTTCGTCAAATCATTATAAGAACCTGTTGTAGCTACTGAAGCTAATGTTGGTTTATTAAGAATTTGACTTACACCAGAAACAGCATTCCAATCACTTTGAACCTGGGCAGCAGGGATAGTTGGTTTATTAATCAAATCATCATAAGAGCCGCTTGTAGCTACTCCATGTAAACCTAAAGTCCCAGCAGTAATTACAACATTACCGTTTAATGCTTGTCCGTTTACTGTAATGGATTTGTCTACCTTCAAGGCAAGCCCATCATTTAATGCTGTTGTTGAAGCTTTAGCAGCTAAATTATCTGTAAGTACACCTTCTGCAGCTATAGCTCTTGAAGCTTCTGCTGAAATTGCTGAAGCATTATCTGAAATTGCTGTGTTTTGAAGACCATCTGCAGTTGTTCTAGCTAAAGTTTCTGCTGAAATTGCAGTTGTATTAGCTACTACGTTTGTAGTAAGTGTTCCTTCTGCAGCTATAGCTCTTGTTGTTTCAGCTACGATTGCAGATGCATTGGCAGCTACATTTGTAGTAAGTGTTCCTTCTGCAGCTATAGCTCTTGTTGTTTCAGCTACGATTGCAGTAGCATTTGTAGCATCTCCAGCAACTCTCGCAGCAGCTTCTGAATCAATATTTCCTTGAAGAGCAGTATCAGCAGCACTTCTAGCGGCAGATTCGTCTAAAATAGCGGTAGCATTTGTAGCGTCTCCAGCTACTCTTGCAGCAGATTCTGAATCAATATTTCCTTGAAGAGCAGTATCACCAGCGCTTCTAGCAGCAGCTTCGTCTAAAATAGCGGTAGCGTTTGTAGCATCTCCAGCAACTCTTGCAGCAGATTCTGAATCA
Source organism: Flavobacterium ovatum (assembly GCF_040703125.1). NCBI lineage: Bacteria > Pseudomonadati > Bacteroidota > Flavobacteriia > Flavobacteriales > Flavobacteriaceae > Flavobacterium > Flavobacterium ovatum. Next base: position 2,038,853 of record NZ_CP160035.1, on the reverse strand, counting down.
ATATTTCCTTGAAGAGCAGTGTCAGCAGCGGCTCTCGCAGCAGCTTCGTCTAAAATAGCGGTAGCATTTGTAGCATCTCCAGCAACTCTTGCAGCAGCTTCTGAATCAATATTTCCTTGAAGAGCAGTATCAGCAGCGCTTCTAACAGCAGCTTCGTCTAAAATAGCGGTAGCATTTGTAGCGTCTCCAGCAACTCTTGCAGCAGATTCTGCAGTGTCGGCAGCGGCTCTCGCAGCAGCTTCATCTAAAATAGCAGTAGCGTTTGTAGCATCTCCAACTACTCTTGCAGCAGCTTCGTCTAAAATAGCCGTAGCATTTGTAGCATCTCCAGCAACTCTTGCAGCAGCTTCTGAATCAATATTTCCTTGAAGAGCAGTATCAGCAGCGCTTCTAGCAGCAGATTCTGCAGTGTCAGCAGCGGCTCTCGCAGCAGCTTCGTCTAAAATAGCGGTAGCGTTTGTAGCATCTCCAGCCACTCTTGCAGCAGATTCTGAATCAATATTTCCTTGAAGAGCAGTATCAGCAGCGCTTCTAGCGGCAACTTCTGCAGTGTCAGCTGCGGCTCTCGCAGCAGCTTCGTCTAAAATAGCGGTAGCGTTTGTAGCATCTCCAGCCACTCTTGCAGCAGCTTCTGAATCAATATTTCCTTGAAGAGCAGTATCAGCAGCACTTCTAGCGGCAGCTTCTGCAGTGTCAGCAGCGGCTCTCGCAGCAGCTTCGTCTAAAATAGCAGTAGCGTTTGTAGCATCTCCAACTACTCTTGCAGCAGCTTCGTCTAAAATAGCGTTAGCATTTGTAGCATCTCCAGCCACTCTTGCAGCAGCTTCTGAATCAATATTTCCTTGAAGAGCAGTATCAGCAGCGCTTCTAGCAGCAGATTCTGCAGTGTCAGCAGCGGCTCTCGCAGCAGCTTCGTCTAAAATAGCGGTAGCGTTTGTAGCATCTCCAGCCACTCTTGCAGCAGATTCTGAATCAATATTTCCTTGAAGAGCAGTATCAGCAGCACTTCTAGCGGCAGCCTCGTCTAAAATAGCGGTAGCGTTTGTAGCGTCTCCAGCTACTCTTGCAGCAGCTTCTGAATCAATATTTCCTTGAAGAGCAGTGTCAGCAGCGCTTCTAGCGGCAACTTCTGCAGTGTCAGCAGCGGCTCTCGCAGCAGCTTCGTCTAAAATAGCGGTAGCGTTTGTAGCATCTCCAGCAACTCTTGCAGCAGCTTCTGAATCAATATTTCCTTGAAGAGAAATATCAGCAGCGCTTCTAGAGGCAGCTTCTGCAGTGTCAGCAGCGGCTCTCGCAGCAGCTTCGTCTAAAATAGCGGTAGCATTTGTAGCGTCTCCAGCTACTCTTGCAGCAGCTTCTGAATCAATATTTCCTTGAAGACCTGTATCAGCAGTGCTTCTAGCGGCAACTTCTGCAGTGTCAGCAGCGGCTCTCGCAGCAGCTTCGTCTAAAATAGCGGTAGCATTTGTAGCATCTCCAGCCACTCTTGCAGCAGATTCTGAATCAATATTTCCTTGAAGAGCTGTATCAGCAGCGCTTCTAGCAGCAGATTCTGCAGTGTCAGCAGCAGCTCTCGCAGCAGCTTCGTCTAAAATAGCGGTAGCGTTTGTAGCATCTCCAGCAACTCTTGCAGCAGCTTCTGAATCAATATTTCCTTGAAGACCTGTATCAGCAGCGCTTCTAGCCGCAGCTTCTGCAGTGTCAGCAGCGGCTCTCGCAGTAGCTTCGTCTAAAATAGCAGTAGCGTTTGTAGCATCTCCAACTACTCTTGCAGCAGCTTCGTCTAAAATAGCGGTAGCGTTTGTAGCGTCTCCAGCAACTCTTGCAGCAGATTCTGCAGTGTCGGCAGCGGCTCTCGCAGCAGCTTCATCTAAAATAGCAGTAGCGTTTGCAGCATCTCCAGCAACTCTTGCAGCAGATTCTGAATCAATATTTCCTTGAAGAGCAGTATCAGTAGCACTTCTAGCGGCAGATTCTGCAGTGTCAGCAGCGGCTCTCGCAGCAGCTTCGTCTAAAATAGCGGTAGCGTTTGTAGCGTCTCCAGCAACTCTTGCAGCAGCTTCTGAATCAATATTTCCTTGAAGAGCAGTATCAGCAGCGCTTCTAGCAGCAGATTCTGCAGTGTCAGCAGCGGCTCTCGCAGCAGCTTCGTCTAAAATAGCGGTAGCGTTTGTAGCGTCTCCAGCAACTCTTGCAGCAGATTCTGCAGTGTCGGCAGCGGCTCTCGCAGCAGCTTCATCTAAAATAGCAGTAGCGTTTGTAGCATCTCCAACTACTCTTGCAGCAGCTTCGTCTAAAATAGCCGTAGCATTTGTAGCATCTCCAGCAACTCTTGCAGCAGCTTCTGAATCAATATTTCCTTGAAGAGCTGTATCAGCAGCGCTTCTAGCAGCAGATTCTGCAGTGTCAGCAGCGGCTCTCGCAGCAGCTTCGTCTAAAATAGCGGTAGCGTTTGTAGCATCTCCAGCCACTCTTGCAGCAGATTCTGAATCAATATTTCCTTGAAGAGCAGTATCAGCAGCAATTCTAGCGGCAGCCTCGTCTAAAATAGCGGTAGCGTTTGTAGCGTCTCCAGCTACTCTTGCAGCAGCTTCTGAATCAATATTTCCTTGAAGAGCAGTGTCAGCAGCGGCTCTCGCAGCAGCTTCGTCTAAAATAGCGGTAGCGTTTGTAGCATCTCCAGCAACTCTTGCAGCAGCTTCTGAATCAATATTTCCTTGAAGAGAAATATCAGCAGCGCTTCTAGCGGCAGCTTCTGCAGTGTCAGCAGCGGCTCTCGCAGCAGCTTCGTCTAAAATAGCGGTAGCATTTGTAGCGTCTCCAGCTACTCTTGCAGCAGATTCTGAATCAATATTTCCTTGAAGAGCAGTATCAGCAGCGCTTCTAGCGGCAGATTCTGCCGTGTCAGCAGCGGCTCTCGCAGCAGCTTCGTCTAAAATAGCGGTAGCATTTGTAGCGTCTCCAGCTACTCTTGCAGCAGCTTCTGAATCAATATTTCCTTGAAGAACTGTATCACCAGCGCTTCTAGCAGCAGCTTCTGCAGTGTCAGCAGCAGCTCTCGCAGCAGCTTCGTCTAAAATAGCGGTAGCGTTTGTATCATCTCCAGCAACTCTTGCAGCAGCTTCTGAATCAATATTTCCTTGAAGACCTGTATCAGCAGCGCTTCTAGCAGCAGCTTCTGCAGTGTCAGCAGCGGCTCTCGCAGCAGCTTCGTCTAAAATAGCAGTAGCGTTTGTAGCATCTCCAACTACTCTTGCAGCAGCTTCGTCTAAAATAGCGTTAGCATTTGTAGCATCTCCAACTACTCTTGCAGCAGATTCGTCTAAAATAGCGTTAGCATTTGTAGCATCTCCAGCAACTCTTGCAGCAGATTCTGAATCAATATTTCCTTGAAGAGCAGTATCAGCAGCGCTTCTAGCGGCAGATTCTGCAGTGTCAGCAGCGGCTCTCGCAGCAGCTTCGTCTAAAATAGCGGTAGCGTTTGTAGCAGCTCCAGCCACTCTTGCAGCAGCTTCTGAATCAATATTTCCTTGAAGAGCTGTATCAGCAGCGCTTCTAGCGGCAGCTTCTGCAGTGTCAGCAGCGGCTCTCGCAGCAGCTTCGTCTAAAATAGCAGTAGCGTTTGTAGCATCTCCAACTACTCTTGCAGCAGCTTCGTCTAAAATAGCGGTAGCATTTGTAGCATCTCCAGCAACTCTTGCAGCAGCTTCTGAATCAATATTTCCTTGAAGAGCAGTGTCAGCAGCGCTTCTAGCGGCAACTTCTGCAGTGTCAGCAGCGGCTCTCGCAGCAGCTTCGTCTAAAATAGCGGTAGCGTTTGTAGCATCTCCAGCCACTCTTGCAGCAGCTTCTGCAGTGTCAGCAGCGGCTCTCGCAGCAGCTTCATCTAAAATAGCAGTAGCGTTTGTAGCATCTCCAACTACTCTTGCAGCAGATTCGTCTAAAATAGCGGTAGCATTTGTAGCATCTCCAGCCACTCTTGCAGCAGATTCTGCAGTGTCGGCAGCGGCTCTCGCAGCAGCTTCGTCTAAAATAGCAGTAGCGTTTGTAGCATCTCCAACTACTCTTGCAGCAGCTTCGTCTAAAATAGCGTTAGCATTTGTAGCATCTCCAGCAACTCTTGCAGCAGCTTCTGAATCAATACTTCCTTGAAGAGCAGTATCAGCAGCGCTTCTAGCGGCAGATTCTGCAGTGTCGGCAGCGGCTCTCGCAGCAGCTTCATCTAAAATAGCAGTAGCGTTTGTAGCATCTCCAACTACTCTTGCAGCAGCTTCGTCTAAAATAGCCGTAGCACTTGTAGCATCTCCAGCCACTCTTGCAGCAGCTTCTGAATCAATATTTCCTTGAAGAGCAGTATCAGCAGCACTTCTAGCGGCAGATTCATTACTAATTGCTGTGGAGTTGGTTACTAAATTTGTGGTAAGAACTACTTCTGCTGCTGTAGCTCTCAAAACTTCTGCAGCTAAAGCAGAAGAAACGGCTGAGGTACTTGCATCAACATAAGTCTTAACAGCATTTTGAGTAGGATATAAAATATCACTTGTTCCTAATCCAACAGTAGTTGATTTGTTTATTTTGTCTTCTTTTAGATCTAAAGCATTTTGCTGAGCTATTGATACTGGCTTATTAGCATCAGTTGTATTATTAACATTAGCTAATCCAACATCTCCTTTTACTAAATTAACATTGCCACTTAACGCTTGACCATTCACCGTTGTAGTCTTATCTACTTTTAAAGCGTCTTGACCGTCAACGTAAGCTTTATTGGTATCTGAATTTGTAACAGTTGCCAAACGTGTGATTTCTGTATCAGCAATTAAGCTTTTCCCAACTACTTTATCGACCTTCACTGAAATATCAATATTCGCATTTTCAGCATATAATGCATACGGAACACTATTTAATTGAGTCGTCCCCATATCAACATATGCAGTACCTCCCATTGGATCCATTTCTATTTGTATATACTTAGCGCCTAGTCCCCAGTTTACACCTAATAAAGTTCCAGTTACTGGTATACCCTTACCAATATTTATATTAAATAAACCAAGATTAGTTGTAGTGACACTATGTGTTTCTTGAAACACAATAGCCCCCGTTGATGTACCTGTATGAATAGAAACTCGCAAACTTATAGGTTGCAATGCGCGTATGTCGCCACTAGCATTACGTGCAACTCCTTGATATGGAATCGCTTGAGGGGTTTGAGCATAGACCTCTTGTATTGTACCTAATAACCCAAAAATACATACAATGTAAAATATAATTGTACGTAATGATTTTTCTTTTAAAGTAAAATTATTGTTCATATCTCTTTTATTTTAATTAACAAATGCAAATCAAATTCATAAACCATCTATAACCGATTCCCTTCATTCAAGAAGGAGCCGATTTCACAAATGATAAAATCACATTTTCACCTGGATTTGTAATAAAGAAGCTTACTATATGTCTAAGATCTAGCGTAGAATTAGACTGATTGAAATAGACTATTCGCGTAAAAAACAAATTAAAAATTAAAAATAGACTAGTCAAAAACCCGGAATTGCGTAGAATTGCTTTCATACTTATTGAATTAAAGGGATAATAAAATAATGAATACTATATGGGTAACAGTGGAATTCTATGAAATATAAAAAAGTGTGTGGTATTTTGATTTTTTTTGTTTTTAACTCTGAAAATCAGTACAATTAAATATTTTTTTGTTTGGGGATAAAAAAACACTTATCGAATTATCAGACAATCAATAAACAGAAGTCTAATTTAGACAAGAACTTTTATTTGTGTTAACACAATTACAATATTTTCGACGAAAGTGTTAAAAAAAACTTTAAACTACATCAAATTCATATTTAAACTGTAATAAAAAACTTACTATTTAAAATTTAGCACTTCATATTACCTACACTGTAACCAACTGACATACAGAGAACAAAACAATAATAAATCACAAAAAAACCTTTATTTACATGGGCTAAGCAGTGAATACCATCCTTCAATTTATATTTTTACCTAAAATTAAAATACCCTAACTAGAACTCCTCAATCCATTTTTTTAACTTTGAAGAAAAAGATAAAAACACACCTTTATCATACTTTTCTTTGATTAACAATTAATATGAAAGAACCATCCATCCTCCAAGACTGGCCTTATCTAGATAAATACCGACAGAAAAATACTTCCATCAATGAAAAACATTCTATTGAAAACCGCATCGTTTTTATGGGGGACTCCATAACGGAGTTTTGGGGAAATTTGCATCCAGAATTCTTTGAGGGTAAAAATTATATCAACCGTGGTATTAGCGGTCAAACGACGCCACAAATGCTTATTCGTTTTAGAGCCGATGTAATTGAATTGAAACCTAAAGCAGTCGTGATTCTGGCAGGAGGAAATGACATTGCTGGAAATACTGGGCCATCAACCCTAGAAATGATTATGAACAACCTCATCTCTATGGTGGAACTAGCAAAAGTCAACCAAATACAAGTAGTTCTTTGTTCCGTTTTACCTGCCAATCATTTTTATTGGAATCCCAAAGAAAAACCCGCTGATAAGGTTATTGCGCTCAACCAAATGATTCAAGATTATGCTTTGGCAAATGAACTTTTATTGGTGGATTATTATTCTGCTTTGGTGGATGATAAAAAAGGTTTGAGTTCACCATTTTCTGAAGATGGTGTACATCCAAATAAGGAAGGCTATTTGATTATGGAGCCAATAATTGAGAAAGTAATTGGATTATTGTAGTTACTGAAACCTCAACAATCTTTCTTTCAAACACCTTAATTTAAGCAATAGAAAAAAACTTTTTATGTCTACAGAAACTATCGATACTTTTTGGGCTAAAATTGAAATTATTGGCATCAATCCGTTTGTTTTTGTTCCCGAAAGTATTTTGAATACTCTTTTTGAAAATTCAGGAAAATCCAAAGGAGCGATTCCGATAAAAGGCTCCGTAAATGATGTACCCTATTTACAAAATCTAGTAAAATATAGTGGCGAATGGCGTTTGTATATCAATGCCAAAATGCTAAAAAATTCGCCTAAACGAATTGGGGAGCAAATTCAAATAAGCATTACCTACGATCCTGAAATTAGAACCCTTTCTATTCATCCCAAATTGGCACACGCTTTAGGGGAAAATGTAGTAGCCTTCAAAGTGTTTCAAAATTTACGTCCTTCTTTACAGCAGGAGATTATCCTTTATATTTTTAACTTAAAAACGGAATCAAGCGTAGATAATAATGTACAAAAAGCAATTGCGTATTTGTTAGGAAAAGGACGGTTTGTAGGCAGAGAAATTAAGTAATAGAACCTTCCTAATGATTGCCTGAAGTCCTTAAACAAAAAAAAGCCTGACAGAATAAGAATATCTATCAGGCTTTATCATAAATTTTTTATGTTTATGCAGTAATCTCAACTACTTCAAGATCAAAAATAAGATCTTTACCCGCTAGCGGATGATTTCCGTCAAGAACTACGGATTCTGGTTTAACATCAATCACCAATAGGTTCATCTCTTGACCTTCTGGAGTTCTAGAAACTAATCCCATTCCAACTTCAGGAGTCATATCTGGAGGTAATTCACTTTTAGGAACTTCAATAATCAAATCTTCACGTGGTACACCGTAAGCGTCCTCTTTTGCAATATTTATAGTTTTTTTCTCATTTACTTTCATATCAATAAGGCCTTTTTCAAAACCAGGAATCAAACTTCCTTGTCCCAAAGTAAATGCAATAGGATCTTTCCCTTCCGAAGTATCAAATACTTGCCCGTCTGCTAGTTTTCCTGTGTAATGTACTTTAACCGTGTTGTTTTCTTTAACTTGAGTCATAATTTTATTTTAATTTTTTAAAATCTTATTTTTTGATTAAAAGATCTTAGTTTAAACTTAATTAGACTGTTTATTGCCAAAACTGCGCCAAAAACGCCTTTTTTGACCTAAAAACTCAAAAAAATGTTCTTTTTTTGAGTTTTTACCTCTTTTATTCCTTGCGAACTACTTGCAACAGTACAACGAGCGAAATATGGCACAATCGGAAATTATGGCAGTCGTGGGAGATTTTTTTATTGATTTGACCATTTATTTAGAGAGGAATGAATTGTATCAAATTTACGCTCAATAATTATCAATATCTCATCCTAAGCATAAATCAACCAAGAAAACGCTCCATATCCCACAACTCCCTGCCCCCGATTATAGCGAAAAACCCGCAGTATTGCTGGCAAGGTAACTCTTGCCCCTAAAGAGCGACCTTAGAAGCTCCTTTACGGGCGTAGCGTTACTGCCAGCCATGCGAGGATTTGTAGCGAAAAGCGGGATTGGGCTCTAAAAAATGGCCTAATTGAATAAATTAACAGGTCTTTTTGAAAATATTTCGCAATTTGAATTTAAAAAAGCGGACAAACACTTATTTTTGCGCCATGGGTAGAAAAATTACAGACAAAGTTGTCTTTCATCAGATAAAAGTCCTTGATGCAGGTGCAAAAGGCGTTTCGGTAGCTAAGGCTCCCGATGGTAAGGTAGTGTTCATTCCTAATGTGGTGCCTGGGGATGTCGTGGATGTGCAAACATTCAAGAAACGTAAGGCCTATTACGAGGGGAAAGCCGTGAAATTTCACGAATTTTCGGAACATCGTGTGGAACCAGTTTGCGAGCATTTTGGTGTTTGTGGCGGTTGCAAATGGCAAAACATGAACTATGACCAACAGTTGTACTACAAACAAAATGAAGTAAAAAACCACTTACAACGCATTGGTAAAATTGAATTACCGGATTTTGAACCCATCTTAGGTTCGGAGAAAAAGTTCTTTTACAGAAACAAAATGGAATTTTCGTTTTCTAACAGCCGTTGGTTGACTGAGGATGAAATTGCAAGCACAGAAGATTTAGGAAACAGAAACGCACTTGGATTCCATATTCCAAAAATGTGGGACAAAATTCTAGACATCAACAAATGTCATTTGCAGGAAGATCCTTCGAATGCTATCCGTAATTCTATTCGGGATTTTGCAAACGCAAACGGAATGACTTTCTTTAACCCTAGAGAACATTCAGGTTTGTTGCGTACTGTAATGTTGCGTACGTCATCGACAGGTGAAATCATGGTATTGATTCAGTTTTTTGAAGACGATCAAGCGAATAGAGAATTGATGTTGGATCATTTGCACGCTACTTTTCCTGAAATCACTTCATTATTGTATGTGATTAACAACAAAGCAAACGATACTTTATATGACACGAATGTGAAATTGTACAAAGGTCGCGACTATATTTTGGAAGAAATGGAAGGCTTGAAATTTAGTATCAACGCCAAATCATTCTACCAAACTAACTCTGATCAAGCGTATGAATTGTACAAAATCACTCGTGATTTTGCAGGATTGACAGGCGAAGAATTGGTTTATGACTTATATACAGGAACAGGAACGATTGCTCAATTTGTTTCGAAAAAAGCAAAAAAAGTAATTGGAGTCGAAAGTGTTCCAGACGCTATCAAGGATGCAAAAGCCAACGCAGTGCGCAATAATATTGACAATTGCGAGTTTTTTGTTGGAGACATGAAAGTGGTTTTCAATGATTCTTTCATCGCACAGCACGGACAACCAGATGTAATTATCACTGATCCACCTAGAGACGGAATGCACAAAGACGTAATTGAACAAATTATGAAAATTGCGCCGAAAAAAGTGGTGTATGTAAGTTGCAACTCGGCTACGCAAGCCCGTGACTTGGCTTTGATGGATGAGAAATACAAAGTAACGCGTGTGCGTCCTGTGGATATGTTTCCGCAAACGCATCATGTGGAGAATGTGGTATTGTTAGAGCTACGTTAATTAGTTTATAGTCCCAGTGTTCAGTAGGTAGTCGTATACAGATATACTGTTTTTGAATCAAACAACTGTAAACTGCGACCGTAAACTGAATACAGCCAAAACTTTCCATTAAATATAAAATTCATGAAATATATCCTAATACTACTCTTAATCCTAACCGTCTCTTTCTCCAGTTGTGAGAAGGATGATATTTGCGATGCGGATACGAGTACCACTCCCCGATTGATTATTAATTTTTACGATATTAATGATCCATCTACGGCAAAATCAGTTACGGATTTGAAAGTCATTGCGGAAGGAATGAGCGAAGGAATTACTTACAATAGTAGCACGCTGGTTAACGGAAGTAAAGTCGCTATACCTTTGAAAATAGATGCTGATTTGGTGAAATTTAAGTTCATTTTAAATTACGACAATGCTAATACTGCTATTATAAATGAGGATGATATCCAGTTTAATTACACTCGAACAACGATTTTTGTTTCTAGAGCTTGTGGGTACAAAACCAATTATGAATTAAACCAACTGTCTCCATTCATTCATTCCGACGGAGCAGCGGCAGATGAAAAATGGATTCTGGAAATAGTAGTAAAAAACAGGTCAATCACTAACGAAAATGAAACACACCTTGAAATCTATCATTAGTATTGCACTAGTATTAACACTGTTTTTAGCTCAGGCACAAGAAACGAGTTCCAAAAAACCGATTCCAGCCCCTGATAAAGGGTTTGTCCCCATTGAAACAGTGGTTTCTAAAAAAGCAAATCCTATTAAAAAAACAGATACTTTGAGTACTCTTCCCAAAACAGATCGTTATGGGTTGCGTCTTGGAGTGGATTTATTCAAACTGACTCGTGGGTTTTATGACAAGGATTATAAGGGAATCGAATTTGTAGGTGATTATCGTTTTACTAAAAGGTATTTCCTTGCTGCCGAATTAGGCGTAGAAAACAAAACCACTGACGATACTCGAATGAATTTCACGACCAAAGGTTCCTACCTGAAAGCGGGTTTTGACTATAACGGTTATGAAAACTGGCTGGACATGGAAAATATCATTTCGGTAGGAATGCGTTACGGTTTTAGTACTTTTAGTCAAGAGTTAAACAACTATAGAATTTACAATTCTTCACAGTATTTTGGCTCAAGCGAAACCATCAATTCCGGTGACAAATTCAACGGACTTACAGCAAGTTGGATTGAAGTCGTTGCGGGATTAAAAGCAAAGGTTTTCAATAATGTCTTTATGGGCTTTAGCTTCCGATTAAACACGTTGCTTACCAATAAGAAACCAGACAACTTTGACAACTTATACATTCCTGGTTTTAATAGAACTTACAATGGTAGTTTCGGAGTAGGTTTCAATTACACCATAAGTTATTTTATTCCTATTTACAAGAAAAAAGTAATTCCGGTTAAGAAGTAAATTAGTGTTCAGTCGCAGTTTGAGGTGTTCAGTTTACTTTGATTGGCGAAATATAGTGTTCAAGAGTAACGAGACGAGATAATATCAAAAAAAAAAAAAACGTTAGCAGAAAATTTTCTACTAACGTTTTTTTTTATGATTCCCTGAGACTAAAACTCTTAACTAATCTCCCGAACGCCTTTCATGAAAATCCATTTCATAAATAATTTTTCACCGTCTTTAGTTGTCAATGCTTTGAATTTTGGAGATAATAAAGTCCCAACCACAAAAGCAGTCATAGGAATCCAAAACCCAGTTAAATTGGTATATCGAGCTACTAAATAACGCGCTGAAATAAATAGGATTGCAAAGCATCCCAATTGGAATAAAAAAGCTCTAATTTGTAATTTTGTCATAGTTTTAAAGTTACTATCCCGAAGCTTGGGGACTGAGTTACTAAGCTTAGTCCTTGTTCAAAAAACCTCTGTTACCTGGATAATTAATCCAATTTATCTTTTTTTTGTTTCTTTGCCTTCTAAGTCCCTATGAAGCTGAACTTAGAAAGTCAGCAACTTAGGCACTTAGAAACTTTAAAAAAAACTCTACTCTTTAACTTCTTGAAACTTTGTACGTTTACTTCCTTCGTACATTTCATATTTCACCAAACGAGATTCGATACTTGCATTGAACAATTTGATTTTACGAGACGGTTTCAATCCTACATATTTCAATGCTTCAAGGTTTCCTGTGATGAACCAAGCGTTGGTTCCTGGATAATTCTTCTTCAAAGTATCACCAATGCTTTTGTAAAATTCTTCCATGTGAATATCCAAACGCTCATCATAAGGCGGGTTAAAAACCATGTGCAACTTTCCTTCGGTAGTTTTTTCGGTGTCAAAAAAGTTTTCTTCTTGAATCGAAATATATTCTTCTAGGTTGGCATTCTTGATATTATCTTTGGCTTTGCTCACTGCAGACGGCGCTTTATCATACCCTTTTATAGTATGATGAAACTCACGTACTTTGGTCAACAAACTATCTACAATTTTGTCAAACAAGTCGTTATCCCAATCTTTCCATTTTTCAAAAGCAAATTCCTTACGGTTAATGTTCGCTGGAATATTACAAGCAATCATAGCCGCTTCGGCAAGAAAAGTTCCTGAACCACACATAGGATCTATAAAATCCGTTTGTCCGTCCCAACCAGAAAGCAATAAAACACCCGCTGCTAGGACTTCATTAATAGGTGCAATATTCGTTGCCGTTCTGTAGCCACGTTGGTGCAACGAATTCCCAGAAGTATCAATAGCTACTGAAACTTGGTCTCTATCAATATGAATGTTAACTCTTAAATCTGGAAAAGCTTTATCAATACTTGGACGTTGCCCAGTACGTTCTCTAAATTGATCCACAATGGCATCCTTACATTTTTGAGAAACAAACTCCGTATGGTTAAAATTAGGCGAGTGTACTGTGGCATCAATAACAAAAGTCTGATTGGCATTGATATACTTAGACCAGTTAATACTAGCCACGCCTTTGTATAGTGCTTGTTCGTCTTTCGCTCTAAAGAAATAAATAGGTTTTAAGATTTTTAAAGCGGTACGCAAAGACAAATTTGCCTTGTACATAAACCCTTTATCACCTACAAAACTTACCATTCTCACGCCTTGTTCCACTTCTTGAGCACCTAGTTGTGTCAATTCTTTGGCTAATATTTCTTCAAAACCAAAAAAGGTTTTGGCAATCATTTTAAAATTATTTTCTATCATCATGAATGGTATTCTAAGTGTTTGGACTAAAAATGAGTATCAAACGCTACTACTAATTATCAATTTGCCTAAATTTCTATTGAAATTCAAAAGGCGCTATTTTTCAGCAAAAATACACTAAATTTGCCGGATAGAATAAACAGAAAAGAATAAATGTCCGAAGAACAGAAACCCCTTACCTCAAATCCAGAACAACCAACACCTTCTTGGTTTAGTTCTTGGTTCGATACTCCGTATTATCATATCCTATATAAAGAACGTAATTATCGTGAAGCACAGCTTTTCATGGATAATTTAACACATTACCTCAATTTACCCGAAAAGGCAAAGGTTTTAGATTTAGCTTGTGGCAAAGGCCGTCATGCTATCTATTTAAACCAATTGGGTTTTGATGTTCTTGGCGCCGATTTGTCCGAAAACAGTATAATCGAAGCTTCAAAAAACAGTAACGAAAGCCTACATTTCAAGGTACATGACATGCGGGAACCTTTTGAAGAAAAATACGATGCTATTTTTAATTTGTTCACCAGTTTTGGCTATTTCGAAAATGATGATGACAATTTAACTACACTAAAAGCCATTCAACAGAGTTTATCTGATTACGGTTTTGCAGTTATCGACTTCATGAATGTTAACCAAGTCATCAACGGATTGGTTCCCGAAGAAGTAAAAACCGTGGACGGAATCGATTTTCACCTAAAGCGCTACGTTGCCGACGGTCACATCCATAAAGAAATTGATTTTGAGGACAATGGACAAAAATTCCATTATACCGAAAAAGTAAAAGCACTGACGCTACAAGATTTTCAAGACATGATGGACGAAGCTGGAATCTATCTTTTAGATATTTTTGGAGACTACAAACTCAAAAAATTTCATAAAAATGAAAGCGAACGACTAATCATGATTTTTAAATAGTTTATTTGGTTAACTGTTTAATCGATTAACCGTTTAACCAATTAAACAATTAACCATTTTCCAACAAATACAGATGAATTACATATTACCCTTACTTTCTGTACTCATAGGTTACGTTATTGCCTTGGTTATTAAACCAAAAAAGAAAAGCAACCTCAAGTTATTACTCGCCTTTAGCGGTTCGTTTTTGCTAGCCTTAACCGTAATGCACCTTTTGCCAGATGTCTATGAAACCCACAATAGCAGTATTGGTATTTTCATCATGATGGGTATTTTGTTTCAAATTATCTTAGAATTTTTCTCCAAAGGAGCTGAACACGGACACGTACACGGGCAACCAAATATGACGCACATTCCGTGGTTATTATTTATAAGTCTTTGTATTCATGCCTTTTTAGAAGGATTTCCAGTGGGGCATCATCACGACAATCTCGCCATTGGAATCGCCATTCACCACCTTCCCATTGCCATCATCTTAACAACATTTTTCATCAATTCAAAGCTGAATCAAAAAGCCATTTTTGCCTTCATGCTGACCTTTGCATTAATGACGCCACTAGGAACTTTTGTATCCGATTATGTTCCCGTTTTAAGCAATTACAACACCGAAATCACCGCAGTCGTAATCGGAATCCTATTCCACATTTCGTCGACTATCATCTTTGAAAGCAGCGAAGGACACAAATTCAACATTGCTAAAGTCTCTATGATTGTCCTCGGAATCGTATTGGCTTATTTTCTGTAGTAGTCATGGAAATTGTTGCAAAACGAAATATTTACAAATTCTATATTCCATTAATTTTATGGAATTTGATATTTCTATCTATGGGTGTATTTATGATCCACTTACTGCTGACTACAATAGTACCAAAACTCATTCTAGTTACTTTATTTGGTGTAGGCATTATCATCTCTATCAACATAGCCTACATAAAATATGCTCCAGCAATAGTATTGAACAAAAAAGGGATTTCTATTAAAAATAAATTCTATAATTGGAACGAAATTTCAAGTTCCCAACTTACTGCAAAATCTGGCACTGTATTTAACTCTGGAGAATGCACTATTTTGATTTTTAAGGATCAATCCTTTGTAGAAATTTATGATGATTTTTATTCTAATGCTATAGAAATGAAAATTTTCATTGAAGAAGTACTTTCCGAAAAGAATGAAACTATTCCAGTACAACTAGCTGAAATAGAAATTGATTTAGAAATATTTACCCTCTACAAAGGAAATCCTATTCTATGTTTTACAGGATTTAGCATGTGGAGCTTAATTCTATTGATTCCTTTACTGGTAATGTTGAAAAACAACACCATCTATGTAAACCCTTTAGTTATATTCAATCCTTTGACTATTTTTTGGTTTATTTTTCATGCTCGAATGATGGATTACTTTGAAATTTCTGAAAACTTTATAATAGTTAAAAACCACTATTTCTTTTGGAAAAAGAAGACCATTAGAATAGATGAAATTAGAGAAGTTCAGCTTTTTAGACCTTACAAAAGATCAAATACGCTTCGCATACTATTTAATGATTTTAGTACCCAAAACTACATGGCGGCTAGCTTACGAACTGCTACTTGGAAAGAGCTAAAAATGAATTTAGATCATAAAAATATTTCGGTTCGAAATGAAATATTTTTCTAATAACAATATGTCGTCCGAATTTATGATATATTTGGTTTTTCCCTTTCGACCAAAACTAATTTCTTTTCAATGAAAAAATTTGCGCTTCTATCCGTTGCAATTTGCACTTTCGTTCTTCTCTCTTTCCAAACAGAACCTGTCATCGATTATTTATCTACAGGCACAACTTTGGTTTTTGAAAACCAAAATTACCATTTAGCATGGAGTTCACATCCCAATGATACTTATTACAAGCAAGAGTATTTAAGACAGTCCGACAATAAATTCGAAACTTATCAAAAAATGTTGATTGTAGAAACAGTCAAGTCCGATATTTCAGTAGATCAAGCCAGTAATATGAAATTGAATGAAATGAATGCTTTAAAAAAGTCGAATCCTTTAGTTCAATTTAAAATCGAAAAACCAATAAACGATAATGAAAGGGTTATTTCATTTATGCTTAGTGGCGGCCACAACATTCTAGAATGGAATTTGTATCGTTACCAACAACAAAAAAATGACAAAGGTACATTTCTAGTACTCTACGCCTATTCATATCGTAACTACTTCACCTCCAAAGAAGATATTGTAAAGTTTTTGGAGTATGTAAAAACTAATAACACAAAAATAACCGATTTAATCAATACGGTTCCTATTCCTAAAATTCAGGTGAAATAATAATAACTAAGTATTAAAATACTCACTGATTAAAACTAACCGTTAGTTAGAGCGCAGTCCAGAACTGTTGCGAGAGACAACGTTCCTCTAATAAACATCTTCCCTTCGAAATTCAAAAAAAAGTAAAAAATAGATTCAATTTTTCTCTTACTGACCCTCTTCCCTCTCTTTAAATTCTTAAATTTGCGTCAACATTAAGCAAACTTAGACACCTTAGCGCCTTAGTGGCAAAAAAACATACCAATGACATTTACAAAAACAACCGAACAATCCTCAAAATACGAACATCTCGAAAAAATGTCTGTAACCGAGTTACTGGCTAATATCAATAAAGAAGACCAAACCGTGCCTTTGGCAGTTGAAAAAGCATTACCCCAAATTGAAACTTTGATCACTCAAATAGTTACCAAAATGAAACTCGGTGGTCGTTTGTTTTATATTGGAGCAGGAACTTCTGGACGATTAGGCGTAGTAGATGCTTCGGAATGTCCTCCTACCTTTGGAGTGCCTTTTGATATGGTCGTTGGAATAATTGCTGGTGGGGATGCAGCCATTCGCAAAGCGGTTGAAAATGCTGAAGACAACGCTACACAAGCTTGGAAAGACTTACAAGAATTCAACATCAATACTAATGACGTCGTAATTGGTATTGCCGCTTCAGGAACAACTCCTTATGTTATTGGAGGTTTACAAACCTGTAACGAAAATAATATTATCACTGGAAGTATCTCGTGCAATGCAGGAAGTCCACTTTCGCATACAGCACAATTTCCGATCGATGTCGTTGTAGGTCCAGAGTTTGTCACCGGTAGCTCTCGCATGAAAGCAGGAACCGCTCAAAAACTAGTTTTAAACATGATTTCGACCGCAACTATGATTCAGTTAGGAAAAGTAAAAGGCAACAAAATGGTCGATATGCAACTGAGCAACAACAAACTAGTAGATCGTGGTATCAAAATGATTATGGGAGAAATTCCCGTAAGTTATGAGGAAGGTGGAGAATTATTACGTAAATTTGGCAGCGTCAGAAAATCCATAGACAACTGGAAATAAAACACTTACTAATATAATATTATAATGAAAAATATAATAATACTATTAACCATCCTGTTTTCAATAACCTCCATTTCACAAGAAATAACAAAAGTAAAAGGGCGTTATTTCATCAATGACAGTCAAATTTCGCATCGTCAAACTAGAGAATACTTATCTAAAAATACCGAGGCTTTTTCATTATTCAAAAAAGCACAAAAAAAAGAGGCATTAGGTGGTTTTTTTGTAGGGATTGGAGGAGCATTACTAACCGTCGATTTAGTCATTGGATTATTTTCAGATGTATCTTACCCTACTCCAGCAACTTATATTGGATTGGCTTCACTGCTAGTTTCAATTCCTATTTTAGCTGGAAAAGATAAAAAAGCCAAGAAGGCAATTCATATTTACAATGAAGGATTAAAAAATTCAGGAATTGAAGATTCTAATACAGAACTCAATATCATTGCAAATCAAAACGGCTACGGCTTACAATTCAGATTTTAATTATGACAACAAATAAAGACGTATTATCACGCGGAATCAAATACCTTTCGGGTGCTTTACCGTTATTATTCATAGGTCCAACTGTGATTTATAACGCGTTTATGAATCAGCAGAACGATTGGCATTACTTGGTATTAGCAATTGGCATCTTATTTTGTATTGCAGCGGTATTCTGTATGTTCAAAGGATTACAATTCATCATGAAAAGCTTATTCAACGACTAATGGAGGAATTACTACACATCCAAAAAACTTTTGAAAAAGTTATTTTCACAGGCAAAAAAGTCAGCAATCGGGAATTTGAAGACTGCGTTTTCAAAAACTGTGATTTTGCTAATAGCGATTTTTCTAACAACACTTTTATGGATTGCGAGTTCATTGATTGTAATCTATCAATGATGCAAGTCGTAGGAACAAACCTAAAAACCGTTCATTTTAGCAATTGTAAAATGATGGGAATTCAGTTTCATACGTGCAATGATTTCCTATTTACTGTTGAATTTCAAGACTGTGTTTTAGACTATTCTTCTTTTTCTAACAAGAAAATGCTTAAAACTAAATTCACCAATACTTCACTAAAAGAAGTGGCGTTTATAGGCAGTGATTTAACCCAATCTCTATTTGATAATTGTAACCTTCAGGGCGCAATTTTCAATGATACCCAACTTAAAGAAGTCAACTTTCTGACTGCTTATAATTACAGCATTGATCCCGAATTCAATCCTATGAAAAAAGCTCGTTTTTCTACTCAAGGAATTACTGGTTTATTGGACAAGTATGACATTAAGGTTTTGTAGGCGTCGTAGTTAAAAGCTTTAAAACAATGATTTTAAAGTCGAAAAAACGTATAAAATTGTGTAGATTCAGTAATTAATAAGTAGGTCAATCTACCAATTATGAGCAAAGAATATACAGGAGATTGGTATTTACACATCTGGTGCTCGTTTGCAACGAGTACCTTCTTTCATAAAGACGAAAGCGTAGCATTTGCAATGCGGCTTTTTCAAACTTCCTAACCTTTTCAAATCCTTAAACCAACGCTCCCAAACAGGAATCAGGAATGGCAAATGCATTTACCAAAGCCACAGCATCGGGTCTAATATCCCAACACAATTGATTAACCATTTTCCGAATGGCTTTAGTTTTCACTGATTCCATATAATCATCTTCTAGATACCAACCTTTGTTCTTTTCTATTTGCGAAAGCGCAAACAGTTGACACATTTTGGTTAATACTGCACTGCTTTTTTCATCCTCTACAGCTGCAATAGCAATTTGAAATTGTTCTAAAACTACGCGGTCTAAATATGCTTCTGCCACAGCTATCAATTGATGTTGCACAACATTAAAAGCATCATAAGGCTCTAAACCAGTATCAATTAATTTTTTGATACGTTTGGCAGCAGAAGCTAGAATCGTTTGTTCTCGGTGTTGGAAAGCCTGCAAATGAAATTCATAATCTAGCAAATGCGCTTCATCTGTATTTCGAATGATGAGCGGATTTTTTTCCGCTATAGCTGATTTAGCATTTTCATATACATAATTAATAATCCCTAACGAACCCATTTCGCCAAATGATTTTCTGAATTCCGACAAACGATTTTTAGCCACTAATTGCATCAAGACCGTATTGTCACCCTCAAAAGTGGTGTATACTTCGGTATCATTTTTCAAAGCATCAATTCGGTTTTCTGATAAATATCCTTTTCCACCACAGGCTTCCCTACATTCTTGTAAAATTTCCGTAGTACTCCAAGTGGAATAAGATTTCAATCCTGCTGCTAAGGCTTCGATTTCTTGCATCTGCTCTTCCGATTTATTCAAAAAACGTTTCGTCAAATACTGCAAAGCAAAATGAACGGCATAGGTTTTTGCTAGCGGAATTAACAAACGTCGTTGGTGCATGCGGTAATTCAAAATAGGAACTTCTGAAGCTCCTTCGGGTCCAAATTGTTTGCGTTGGTCACTGTATTTTATGGCAATGGTAAGTCCCGTTTTGGCTGCAGCCAAAGCCGAACGCGGAATTCCAATTCGACCTCCAACTAAAGTACCTAGCATCGTAAAAAAGCGTCGGTTATCACTCGGAATCGGGCTTTGAAATCCGCCTTTTTCATTTACACATGCAAAACGATCCAGCATATTTTCTTTTGGAATAAGCACGTTGTCAAAACGAATCGTACCATTATCAACGCCATTCAATCCCATTTTTGGGCCACAATCACCAATCGTAATTCCTTTTAGAACCACCCCTTTTTCGTCACGCAAGGGAACGATAAAAGCATTGACACCATAATCGTGTTCTTCAATAATTAATTTAGCAAAAACGGTTGCCATTTGCCCGTGCAATGCAGCATTACCTATATATTCTTTTTGTGCTTTTGGGTGTGGCGTATGAATTGTAAAGGATTGTGTTTCGTGATGGTAGGTTGCTGTTGTTTCCAATCCTTTTACATTAGAACCGTGATGGGTTTCAGTCATTGCAAAACAACCGGGCAATTTTAGTGTGCCAATGTCTCTTAAATATTTAGCATAATGTTTTTCTGTCCCAAGGGATTGAATACTCATTCCCCAAAGTCCAAATTGTACACCAAATTTAATTACCAAACTCAAATCATGATAACTCAGGGTTTCCATAATGGCAAAATAATCAGCGATATTTCCGCCGCCGCCATATTGCTTGGGATAAGCCATATTTCCTAGGTTTTCCTTAGCTAAAATTGTACACCAGTCAAATACCTTTTGGCGGTACACACCAATATCCATTGCGGCATCTAACTTAAATTCAGGTCTAGAAATTATCGATTTTACTTTATTTATAATGTGCGCTTGTTCTCCGTCTAATAGATCTGTTATTTTTCGGACATCAAAACTCGCTTCGGCTTGCTGATTAACCGTAAAAGATTTTGCTTTTGTTTTAAAATTACTAATGGCTTCCTCTCCTAGAATTCCCAAATCATTTTCGAGTTTTGCAAAAGAAACCTCTAAGTTTTGAACCGTAGTATCATTTTTAGAAAGTACAACCGCTAGTTCAAAAATAGATTTCACTTCAGGGTTATCCTGAATAGATTGTTCTATTGTATTCTTCCAATCGGTAAGGTCTTGACGAGATGGCGGATTTGAAATAGTTATTCTGGAAAGTAACCCTATTTTATCCTCTACCGAAAGCCAATCTTGCGAATCGATATAATACTGTAAAGTAAAAAACTCTTTTTTAGTCAATAAATCATCAGACCAAACGATATAAAAAAGGGGGATAAATGCTTGTAATTTAGCGTTTTTCATAAGTAAGTATATTTCAATTTGGACTGATTTATTTTCTTTCTTGTCTGGATTAAAAATACGGAAAATCGAAACTGAAAGCAACTTTTTTTATTTATTTGACTGATTGAACGAAAAGAACCACTAATACACTTTGACCAATTAAACACAAAAAGTGACATCCTATTCTGTAAACTGGATTAAAAAAACAAATCCTTTTTTTAGTACTTTTAGGTATTAAAATAATATAAGATGGAAGCCAATTCAATTTATTTAGAAAGCGTCAAAAAGCTGTTTCTTTATTATAAAACTTTGGGAGAGAAAGCAATGACTCAAATCGAACCCAATCAGCTTTTTGTACAAACGAATGAAGACACAAATAGTATGGCTACGATTGTCAAACACCTTTCGGGGAATATGTTGTCGAGATGGACAAATTTCTTGACTACCGATGGTGAGAAAGAATGGCGTCAGCGTGATGCGGAATTTGAAAATGACCTAACCAATAAAGAAGCGGTTTTGGAATCTTGGGATAAAGGCTGGGACTGTTTAATGACTACTTTGGATGGTTTGCAACAGGAGCAACTTTTGGATATTATCTACATCCGAAACGAAGGCCATACGGTTCTAGAAGCCATCAACCGCCAACTGGCGCATTATTCTTATCATGTGGGACAGATGGTTTTTTATGCTAAAGAATTGAAAAATAGTTCTTGGGATAGCCTATCGATTGCTCGGAATAATTCTGAAAATTATAACACGGATAAATTTGCTAAAGCGAAAGAAATTAAGAACTTTACCGATGCTGAAATAAAGCGTTTGGATAACAAATAATGCCTTTTGCCCCAGATGGCAACGGAAAGCCCGAACAGGATATTCCTATTTTTTCTTGACATAAAAGAGCGACTGAAAGAAGCTCCTTTTATGTCAGTAGAAAAAAAGGAATAGCACGGAGGACTTGTCGTGAACAGCTGGATAAGGCTCAAAAAATAAAAATGAAAAAGATTGTACTTATTGGTGGGTTGCTTTTTTTGGCTGCCTGCAAAGAGCCTGCTAGAGATTGTACCGATTTTAAAACGGGGAAATTTAAGTTTGAAAGCGAGATTGATGGTGTAATGAAAACGACCTTTTTTGAGCGAAATGACAGTATCGAAATTGAAACTTATGAGGGGAAGACGGACACGGCGTCGATCCGATGGGTGAATGATTGTGAATATGTACTGCGCAAATTGCACCCGAAAAGCATGGCGGAAGAAAAGGCGGTCAACATCAAGATTTTATCTACCGAAGAGAACACTTATTTGTTTGAATACGGAATGGTAGGAAATGATAATAAGCAACGGGGAACGGCTGAGAAGCTATAGGCAAATGTCAAATGCAAATATCAAAAATCAAAACTTTGTGACTTTGTGACAAAAAGCAATTTCAAAACTCAATAAAAAAAACAATTAACTAAATATAAAAATGGAAGTATTTTTGAATCCGGATGCTTGGATTGCCTTATTAACCTTGACTTTTCTCGAAATAGTCCTAGGTATTGACAATATTATTTTTATCTCGATTGCTACCGGTAAATTACCCGAGGAAGACCGTAAAAGAGCTACTAAAATCGGGATGTTCCTAGCGATGTTTATGCGTATTGCGTTATTATTTGGAATCAACTTGTTAATCCAAATGAAAGAACCTTGGTTTACGGTTGATTTACCTTGGTTTCAAGCTGGAATTACGGGACAAAGTTTGATTTTACTTGCGGGTGGATTGTTTTTAATTTATAAAAGCACGAATGAAATCCGTGAAAAGGTGGATCATAAAGGGGATGAAGAGGCCGAATTAGGTAAAGCCGCCGCTAAATCGTTCCAAAGTGTGATTATTCAAATTATTATGATTGACTTGGTTTTCTCCTTTGATAGTATTCTGACGGCTGTGGGGATGACTAATGGTGTTGAAGGGGCTTTGTATATTATGGTAACGGCAGTAGTGATTTCAGTTTTTATCATGATGCAATTTGCGGTTCCAGTGGGAACTTTTGTGAACAAAAATCCATCGATTCAGATTTTAGGATTAGCCTTTTTGATTTTGATTGGTATGATGCTATTGACAGAAAGTGCACATTTATCTAATGCTTTAATCTTTGGTAGTCACGTGACTCCTATTCCTAAAGGATATTTATACTTTGCAATTTCATTTTCTCTATTTGTAGAAATGTTGAATATGAAGAGTGCTAAAAAGAAATAAGTTTTAATTAAAGTAGGAGACAAAGTCAAGTTTTAAAATTTAACTTTGCCTCCTCTCACATTACCGTATGCACTTACGTAATCGGCGTTTTCCCTAAAGTAGATTACAAAATAACCTCCAGTAATTCAGCGTTAACCTATAGAAACTTTGTTCTAATACCAAAAAATAGTCCAATACAGTCCAATCTAATTAGTCTGTTAAATCTAGTTTATTATTACTGAATCGCTCACAGCTATATTTTAAAATATTTTTCAAATTTCTCGCAGATTACTGAATAGATTTTCACTGATTAAGACTGAATAACTATATGTTTAAACGCGTGACGAACACTTTTAAAATACTGATTTCAAAACTATTAAGCCAATTACTTAAAAGTTATCTCCTCTTTTTTTAAACATTTCCTCAATCTGTGATTCGCATTATCACTAAAAATACCCTCAGAAGACTTTCTCTTTTAAGGGTACTCCATAAATTTTTGAACTAACTTATTTCTTAAGAGCCTCAAGAGCTTTCAAGATAGCATCTGCTTCAGCTCTATTTCTATATTCAGCATCTAAGAATGTATAGACAATTTTCCCTTGTTGATCAATTACATAAGTGGCGGCCAAAGGTAATTCATCCGATTCATCACCGTTATAACCATGTAAATCAAATCCTTTTTGATAAGAAGCCGCAACATCATCAGTCAGTTTAAAAACGATTCCATATTCTTTAGCTACTTTGTTTCCTATATCACTCAATACTTCAAATTGCAATTGGTGTTTTTCAGCAGTTGACATTGATTTATCCGGCAACTCAGGAGTTAGTGCTAATAAGTTTGCTCCTTTTAATTGAATATTAGGCAATTGCTCTTGCAAATAATGCAAGGTCATATTGCAATAAGGACACCATCCGCCACGGTACCACGTTAAAACAACAGGTCCTTTTTTAAGATAATCACTCAATTTCACTTCTTTTCCAGTGGCATTTGTAAGGATAAAATCCGGTGCTATATCATCATTTTTTATCGCGTTTGCAATCACGTTTTGACGTGTTACATCAGCAATTCCTTCAGCATAAATCTCTTTAATTTGTTCTGGTGCTTTTACTTCCCAAGCGTTCTTTGCATTATCTAAAGTGGCTTGTAAACTGATTGTGCTATTTTCTATATTCATCATTTATTATTTTATTAATAGAACAAATGTATTACTGTCCTAGTTTATTTAAGTTGTCTATTTTTCTTATTGTGTTGGTTATTTATCCCCAAGGACAACTTTCCTTAATCCGTAATTTATTATTTTTCTAAAAACGCTGTTAGCGGCTGAATAAATTTATCAAAACTTTCGATATGTGGCATGTGTCCAATATTTGGAATTTCGACTAATTTAGAATTCGCAATTTTCTTTTGAGTTTCTTTACCTAGAACGGAGTACAATCCCATTGTATTTCTAATCTCTTCGGTTACTAATGGTTTTCCTAAAGCCGTTCTATCTCGCGTTCCAATAATTAAAAGTGTTGGCACCTTTATGTTTTGAAATTCATACACTACAGGCTGCGTAAAAATCATGTCATACGCTAAAGCGGAGTTCCAGGCTATTTTTTTAAAGTCAGAATTTAAAGTCCAACCCGCCAACAGATTTACCCACTGATCATATTCTGGCTTCCATTTGCCGTCATAATAACTCTCTAATTGGTATTTCTTGATCCCTTCGTAACTTTGCTTCAATTCGTTTTTGTACCACCAATCTACATTTTTATAAGGTACTTTAAGTTTCCAATCTTCTAAACCTATTGGATTTTCAAGAATCAATTTCTCTGTAACTTCAGGATATAGCAATGCAAAACGAGTGGCTACCATTCCGCCCATAGAATGACCTAAAACAGCCGTTTTTTTGATTCCTAAACTATCTAATATCTGTTTGGTATTCTGCGCTAGTTGTTGAAAAGAATATTGAAAATTATCGGGTTTTGATGATTTCCCAAAACCTATTTGGTCTGGTACAATTACACGGAATCCTTTTTTTGTCAAGGCTTCTATAGTTGTTTTCCAATACGCTCCGTTGAAGTTCTTACCGTGAAGCAAGAGAATATTTTTCCCATTATAATTATCTGGTTTCACATCCATGTACTCCATTTTGAGTTCTTGCTGCTGAATGTTTACCGGGATAAAATGTACGGGATAAGGATAATCATAATTACTCAAATTTATATCTAGCCATTGCAGTTGTTCTCGTTGAGCGAAAGACCCTAGTGTTAAAAAAAAGAGTCCTATCAAAAATTTGAATTTCATTTTCAGTCGTTTTTTATTAGAATTGTAAAACTAAGAAGAATGAATTCTACTAGAAAACTATTAGGAAAACTTTACAATTTTGATTTCACGACGATGGACATGAATATTGTTTTGTTTTAACGAATGTCGATGGCCAAGCAGGTACAGAATTTTTGAACGTTGAACTTGTCTTTGATTTTTTTAGACAATTAAAATTTGATTTTTGCAATTGCAATTGCAATTGAATATTGCTTTCGTAACTTTGCCGATTCATTAGATAGAAGAAAATCATGCGTATCGATATTATTACCGTTTTACCTGAATTATTAAGAAGTCCGTTTGAAGCTTCGATTATGAAGCGTGCTATTGACAAAGGACTGGTTGAAGTTCATTTTCATAATTTAAGGGATTACACGACTAACAAACAAAAAAGTGTGGATGATTACGCTTATGGTGGTGGTGCTGGAATGGTGATGAACGTACAACCAATTGACGATTGTATTACCCATTTGAAAACCGAAAGAACTTATGACGAAATTATCTATATGTCGCCTGATGGAGAAACCTTAAATCAAAAGATGTGTAACACCATGTCTATGTATGAGAATATCATTATTCTTTGTGGACATTACAAAGGAGTAGATCAACGAGTGAGAGATCACTTTATTACCAAAGAAATTTCGATTGGTGATTATGTTTTGAGTGGTGGTGAACTAGGTGCTTTGGTTTTATCGGATGCATTAATACGATTAATTCCTGGAGTTTTGAGTGATGAAACCTCGGCTTTGACAGATAGTTTTCAAGATGGCTTATTGTCAGGACCTATATATACAAGACCCGCAGATTACAAAGGATGGAAAGTTCCCGATATTTTACTGAGTGGCCATTCTGGAAAAATTGACAAATGGCGCGAGGATATGGCGTATGAACATACAAAAACGAGACGACCGGACTTGCTTGAAGAGAATTAGTAATTATGAGTTATGAAGTATGAGTTAACAAGTTACGAGGACTACAACTGTAATAATTCATAACTTTTTTCAAAATAATTCACAACTCATAACTTATAACTCGTATCTTTTTTTTACTTTTGCACCCACTTAGACTAACCTCTGGCGAGATCCGTGAATGTTGCTCTAATTCAAAAACTATAATTAGCATTTAAAATGGCAAATTTAATTGATTTCGTTAATAGCGAATATGTTGCAAAAAAAGATTTCCCTGAATTCGGAGCTGGAGATACAATCACAGTTTACTACGAAATTAAAGAGGGTGAAAAAACTAGAACTCAGTTTTTCAAAGGAGTAGTAATCCAAAGAAGAGGTTCTGGAAGTACTGAAACTTTTACAATCCGTAAAATGTCAGGCGCAGTTGGAGTTGAGCGTATCTTCCCTGTTAACTTGCCAGCTTTACAAAAAGTTGAAATCAACAAGAAAGGTTCAGTTCGTAGAGCTAGAATTTTCTACTTCAGAGAACTTACTGGTAAAAAAGCAAGAATCAAAGACAAAAGAAGATAGTCATCTATCCCTTTATCATAAAAGTCCCGACATGTTCGGGACTTTTTTTTTGACTTATTGCGGGCAAATAGAACACGAATCAAAGCGAAGGCACTAGTTGTTTTTAGACACGTCCCGAAGCTTCGGGATCACGAATTTGCACAAATCACTGAAACTCTAAAAAATTGATTACACCAATTTTTAAGTAACTTGATAATTAGTACAATTACAGAACATCTAAATTCGTGTATTTCTTGTAATTCATGGTTGTTTTTTACTTTTAAACTCATGCGTTTGCCTTTAGACACGAATGGAACGGATTTGCTATCACGAAAACACGGGAGAAAAGGCATTACTATTTTGTTTTTAAAGTTTATTCAACACTGAACTAACAAAAGATCAAAGTCTCCCTCTCTAACCCCGATAGAAGTGGCATCCTTTGCTTTTTTTCTTTAAAAAAGCAAAGATATAGCGTCGGGAGCGGGACGATGTTGGCAAAAACACCTTTCACTTTCTGCTCCAAAACTAACAGATAAAAACACCCTAAAGTAGAATTCTCAAATTAAGGCTGTTTCATTAAAAAAATAACATTTTAAACCTATGTAGTTAGTTATACCATAAATCGGTTATTTCTCTAGTAAACTTCTCCGTATTTTACGCTGATTTTCATATCTTTGCACCGCTTTATTCGAAGCAAATCATACATTTTACATTCTTGCCTTAAGAATTACGATTATAAAATTATAAAAATGACACAAAAATCAAAGATTGTTTACACATTAACTGACGAAGCACCTTTGTTAGCTACTTATTCTTTTTTACCAATTGTTCAAGCTTTTACTGCAACTGCAGGAATCGAAATTGAAACGGAAGACATTTCGGTTGCAGCTCGTATCCTTGCTAACTTTCCTGAGTTTTTAACTGAGGATCAAAAAGTAAAAGATTCATTGGCAGCATTAGGAAAACTAGCTACTGATCCAGAAGCAAATATTATCAAATTACCAAACGTTTCTGCATCTGTACCTCAATTAAAAGGAGCTATTGCTGAATTGCAAGCGCACGGATTCAAAGTCCCTAATTTCCCAGAAGACCCTCAAACAGATGCTGAAAAGGAAATCAAAGCAAAATATACTAAAATCACAGGTTCTGCTGTAAACCCAGTTTTACGTGAAGGAAACTCTGACCGTAGAGCCCCACAAGCAGTGAAAAATTACGCAAAAGCAAACCCACACTCTATGGGTGCTTGGACTGCTGACTCTAAAACTGCCGTTGCTTCTATGACCGAAGGTGATTTTTACGGAAGTGAAAAATCGGTTACTGTGGCTGACACTACCGATGTGAAAATCGAATTTGTTGGGCAAGACGGTACAACTACTGTACTGAAGGCAAGTACTCCATTGAAAGTAGGTGAAATCATTGACAGTTCAGTAATGCACTTGAATGCTTTGAAATCTTTTGTTGCTAAAACAATTGCTGAGGCTAAAGCACAAGGCGTTTTACTTTCTGTACACTTGAAGGCTACGATGATGAAGGTTTCTGACCCAATTATCTTTGGAGCTATTGTAGAAGTTTATTTTGCTGATGTATTTACAAAATACGCTGCTTTATTTGCTGAACTAGGTGTAAACACTACAAACGGTTTAGGTGATGTGTATGCAAAAATTGCAGGACACACACAACAAGCAGAAGTTGAAGCTGCCATCAATCAAGCGATTGCTAACGGTCCAGCTTTGGCAATGGTAAATTCTGACAAAGGAATTACTAACCTTCAAGTTCCTTCGGATGTAATTGTTGATGCTTCTATGCCAGCAATGATTCGTACTTCTGGTCAAATGTGGAATAAAGAAGGAAAACTACAAGATACTATCGCTATTATTCCAGACCGTTGTTATGCTGGAATTTATACTGCTACTATCGATTTTTGTAAAAAACATGGTGCTTTTGACCCAACTACAATGGGATCTGTTCCAAACGTAGGTTTGATGGCTCAAAAAGCAGAAGAATACGGTTCTCATGACAAAACTTTCCAAATGTCGGCTAACGGAACTGTTCGTGTAGTTGATCTTAACGGAAACGTTTTAATGGAACAAGCGGTTGAAGCGAATGACATTTTCAGAATGTGTCAAGCGAAAGATGCTCCAATTCAGGACTGGGTTAAACTAGCTGTAAACAGAGCTCGTTTGTCTGCTACTCCTGCTGTTTTCTGGTTAGACGAAAACAGAGCGCACGATAGAGAAATCATCAAAAAAGTAAATCTATACCTAAAAGATCACGATACAACCGGATTGGATATTCGTATCTTGAATCCTATTGCTGCAACTGACTTCACTTGCGAGAGAATCATCAAAGGATTGGATACTATTTCTGTAACTGGAAACGTATTGCGTGATTACCTTACTGATTTGTTCCCAATTCTTGAAGTAGGTACTTCTGCAAAAATGTTATCTATCGTTCCATTAATGAATGGTGGTGGATTATTCGAAACTGGTGCAGGTGGATCGGCTCCAAAACACGTTGAACAATTTACAAAAGAAGGATACTTACGTTGGGATTCATTAGGTGAATTTTTAGCTCTTGGTGCTTCATTGGAACATTTAGGACAATCTTTGAATAATGAAAAAGCAATTGTTTTATCTGAAACTTTAGACCAAGCAAATGATGCTTTCTTGCAAAATGATAAATCTCCAGCTAGAAAAATAGGTGGGATTGATAACCGTGGTTCTCAATTTTACTTAGCAATGTATTGGGCTCAAGCTTTGGCCGCTCAAACTAAAGATGCTGAATTGCAAGCGATTTTTACTCCAATTGCAAAAGAACTTACGGATAACGAAGCTACCATTAATAGTGAACTAATAGCTGCTCAAGGGAAACCACAAGCAATTGGTGGTCACTACCAACCCACACCAGCATTAGTAAGCAAAGCGATGCGACCAAGTACAACGTTCAATACTATACTAGATAAAATTTCTGTTTTGAAAACAGCTTAATTTTTTTTCTACATAAATACTTAAAAGGCAACCCGAAACGGTTGTCTTTTTTTATTAACAGTGTTTTAAAGTTTGTTTACTAGCTAATTACTTATAATTTTACCAAATTTGCATCTCAAATTATTTAAAGTATGTTGAACAAAAAAACCTTCACACTAATACTGTTTTTAGCCTTTAGCGTCACTACTTTCGCCCAAAACAAGAGCGATAGAGAACAATCAAAGCAAAAATTCACATTAAGCGGTATCATTTCTGACAACAAAAATAATGAGACCTTGATTGGTGTCAATATTTACATCCCTGAAACCCAATCTAGCATTAACACCAATCAATACGGCTTTTACTCCATTACTCTCCCCAAAGGCTCTTACACAGTATTAATAAGTTATATTGGTTTCAAAAATATTACTAAGAAAGTTACATTAGACAAAAACACCAAATTAAATCTCAATTTAACAGACAGTCAAGAAGAACTGGATGAAGTAATTGTAACAGGAACAAATACCAGTATCTTGATTCGAAAACCAGAAATGAGCGTAAACAAACTCTCTATTTCTTCCATCAAAAAAATGCCTGTGGTACTTGGAGAAGTTGACGTTATTAAATCACTTTTACTACTTCCGGGCGTAACTAATGCTGGCGAAGGGGCTTCTGGATTTAATGTTCGTGGTGGTGGTGCTGACCAAAATTTAATCCTTTTGGACGAAGCTACCATTTTCAACTCTTCTCACGTCTTTGGTTTTTTCTCTGTTTTCAACCCCGATGCGATCAAGGATTTAAAATTATATAAAGGTGGAATTCCGGCTAATTTTGGAGGAAGAGCATCTTCAGTTTTGGATATTTACCAAAAAGATGGAAGTAGTAAATCCTTTCATGCCAATGGAGGTATTGGATTAATTGCTAGCCGTATTTTACTAGAAGGTCCTTTGGTAAAAAATAAAGGCTCGTTCTTGATTGGCGGACGAAGTTCTTATGCCCATCTATTTTTAAAACTATCCGAAGACCAAAAAGACAACTCGGCTTATTTTTATGATTTAAACACCAAATTGAGTTATAAACTCAATGAAAATAACAACTTATACTTATCTGGATATTTTGGGCGTGATGTATTTGCTATTAGCAAAAGCTTCTCTAATACGTATGGAAATGCAACTCTAAACTTAAGATGGAACCATTTATTCTCGGATAAACTATTCTCAAACTTATCCTTAATATATAGCGATTACTACTATGGATTAGATTTAGATTTTGTAGGTTTCAAATGGGATTCGGGGATTAAGAATTACAATATTAAATACGATTTCAAAAATTATATTTCTGACAAATTCAAACTGAATTACGGCATGAATGCTATTTATTATTCCTTTAATCCGGGAACTATAAAACCCTCAGATGTGAGTTCTGGAATTAACTTTGATCAATTGGATAAAAAATATGCTTTTGAGCCCGCCTTATATGTGAGCGCAGAACAAGAACTTTCCAAAAAAGTCGCCATTACTTATGGCTTGCGTTACAGTATGTTTTACCGTTTAGGTCAATCTACAGTAAATATATATACCAATGACAACCCTGTCATTTTCAATACAGATTTACAGATTTACCAAAAAGCAACACCTACAGGAACTGAATTCTACAACAAAAACAAAATCATTCAAAACTTCAATAATCTAGAGCCTCGCTTAGCGGTTTCATACCAGCTCACAGATGACACTTCAGTAAAAGGCAGTTACAACAGAATGGTCCAATACCTACAATTGATTTCTAACACTTCGTCTCCTACTCCATTGGATGTTTGGATGCCAAGTGACAATTTCATCAAACCACAAATTGCGGATCAAGTTGCTTTGGGTTATTTCAAAAATTTCAATAAAGACATGTATTCATTAGAAGTAGAAACCTATTACAAGAAAATCAAAAATCGTTTGGACTACATAGATGGAGCCGACTTGATTGCCAACAAAGCCATTGAGCAAATTGTTCTCAACGGACAAATGCGCTCTTATGGTCTAGAAATCATGTTGCGCAAAAACGAAGGTAAGTTCAATGGATGGATTTCTTATACCTTATCCAAATCAGAACAACAAACACCGGGAAGAACGGCAGAAGAATTAGGGATAAACAATGGTGCTTGGTACAATTCAGTTTACGACAAAACACACAACCTTGCCGTTACAGGAGCTTACAAAAAGAGCGAAAAATGGAGCTTTGGTGCCAATTTTGTTTTACAAACTGGTCAACCCGTAACCTATCCAAACAGTCAATATTACTACTCTGGAATTGTAGTACCGAGTTACGGCTTACGCAACGAAAATCGCTTACCAACCTACCATCACCTTGACGTTTCTGCTACCTTAACACCTACAAAAAACCAAGATAGAAACTGGAAAGGCGAATGGGTTTTCAGCATTTACAACTTATACAATCGTAAAAATGCAGCTTCCATCAATTTTAGACAAAACTCAGATACTGGTACCAATGAAGCGATAAAAACTTCTATCTTCGGAATGGTTCCTGCAGTAAGTTATAATTTTAAATTCTAATAAAATGAAAAAAACAAACATACTAATAGCGCTTATCTCCATACTTTTTCTGAGCAGCTGTGAAGAAGTTGTCCAAGTTGATCTCAATACTGCTGCTCCAAAATTAGTTATTGAGGCAACCATCAAATGGGTAAAAGGAACTACCGGTAAAGACCAAAAAATTAAATTAACAACGACTACTTCGTATTTCAGCAACCAAATCCCAGTGGTTTCTGGAGCCACAATTATGATAAAAAACAGCAGTAACATTACTTTCAACTTTAACGAAATAGGAAATACAGGCGAATATATTTGCAGCGATTTTGTTCCAAAAACCAACGAAACATACACTCTAACCGTGGTAAACAATGGCGAGATCTATACTGCGAGCGAAACACTAAAATCAGTCGCACCAATTGAGGATGTAGTTCAAAAAAATGACGGTGGTTTTACAGGAAAAACCATTCAAATTAAAACTTTTTACACTGATCCAGCTCCAGAAGTCAATTATTATTTATACCAATACAGCTACACCAATCAAGTCACTCAAACCTTTTACGGAGATGAAGATACTTTTTTCCAAGGGAATCGTATATTTAGTTTATCCCAAAACCAAG
The DNA here is from genome assembly GCF_040703125.1 of Flavobacterium ovatum. NCBI lineage: Bacteria > Pseudomonadati > Bacteroidota > Flavobacteriia > Flavobacteriales > Flavobacteriaceae > Flavobacterium > Flavobacterium ovatum. Next base: position 2,005,708 of record NZ_CP160035.1, on the reverse strand, counting down.
ATTTAAAAAAAGGCGACGAAGTCAAAATAACCCATTATGGCATTACAAAAGCGTACTACAACTACATGAATATCTTGATTAGTATTGCTGGCGGTGGTGGCGGTGGTCCATTTCAAGCACCACCTGCAACCGTACGTGGAAACATCATCAACACCACCGACAAAAATAATTATCCGCTAGGATACTTTGCTTTATCAGAGATAGACACAAGAACTTATACGGTTCAATAGTAGAAAAGTAAATGATAAATTTGGGCTCCCGATAGCTATCGGGACTCCGTAAAAACTTTGGTTCGGGCTCCCAACGCTTCGGGACATTACAAGTTCTCAACAAATTACGCTATCGCTACATTTGTTTGTGGGCTATTCATTTTTATCCCAAACGCAAAAAAACTATTTAACTTTCAAATTTTATATCTTTACCCCACAAAACTCCTATTATGTCCTCACATCATATCGTTAGAGACGATCAAGAACCTGCTTTGATAATTGCCAATGGTGCTTCCTGTCACCCAGAATTATTAGGTCAATTACTAGAATGGTCACCAATAGTTATCGTACTCGACTCAGCTATAGAACGCGTAATGAAAATGGACATAAAAGTAGATGTTTTGTTGGGTGATTTTGACCGGGGTTTTGACGCCAATTATTACAAAGAAAAACAATACCCACTGGAAGTAGTACATACACCAGACCAAAGCAAAACTGACTTAGAAAAAGCTTTTGATTATTTGATCGAAAAAAAAATTCCAGCCGTCAACGTAGTTTGGGCAACAGGACGTAGAGCTGACCATACGATTACCAATTTGACCAATATTGTTCGCTATCGTGATTTGTTAAAAATTGTCATCCTTGACGACCATTCCAAAGTATTTTTATTACCTCGAAAATTCGAAAAATGGTATACCGCTAATACTCCTATTTCCTTGATTCCCATTGGACATGTGACTGGTATAGCATCCGAAAACTTATTTTATCCTTTACAAAATGACAGTTTAACTATAGGGTATAAAACAGGTAGCAGTAACCACGTTTACCAAGATGGAATCGTAAAAATAGAACATACCGAAGGTGATTTACTCCTTATGGAATGTATGGATTAATTTTATCCTTAAAAAGCTAGAAAAGTTGTTCTTTTTTATATAACTTGCTCATGATTAGGACAACAAATATTTTTTAAATCCTTTTCCCGAAATAGAAATAATAATGTCCAAGCAGCTTACAGAAAAAACCAATTTACATCCTAGAAATCAACATCGTTCTCGATACGATTTTAAACTTTTAATAGAACAATATCCGGCGCTAAAAAACTTTGTTGCTATTAATGAACACCAAATTGAAACAATAGATTTCAGTAATCCCGAAGCGGTCAAAGCTTTAAACAAAGCCCTATTAATCACCTATTACGGCATACAAAACTGGGACATTCCTAAAGATTATTTATGCCCACCCATTCCAGGCAGAGCAGATTATATTCATAATATTGCCGATTTATTAGCTTCATCCAATGGAGGAAAAATTCCTGAAGGCGAAAGTATTCAAGGTCTTGATATCGGTATTGGAGCCAATTGCATTTATCCTATATTAGGAAATTCCATTTACGGTTGGAGTTTTGTAGGAACAGATATTGATGAAAATGCGCTGAATAATTGCAGCAAAATTATCGAATCCAATCCAAAATTGGTTGATACTATTAGTCTACAACAACAAACTGAACCTCGTTTTATTTTTAATAATATCATTACTCCCGAAGATAAATTTGAATTTATTCTTTGTAACCCTCCTTTTCATACTTCACAAGAAGAAGCAACACAGGGAAGTATTCGTAAAATAAATAATTTAGAAAATAAAAAAACAACCAAGCCCATTTTGAACTTTGGTGGCCAAAATTCAGAATTATGGTGTGAAGGCGGTGAATTCCGTTTTATTTCTCAAATGATATACGAAAGTGCCAAATATCCTATGCAGTGTTTATGGTTTACAACATTAGTAGCAAAACAATCGCACCTCAAAAGTCTTTACAACGTTTTAAACAAAGTAAAAGCAGCAAATATTAGAACAATCGATATGGCGCAAGGTCAAAAGACAAGTCGTATTCTAGCTTGGTCTTTTTTGAGTGAAAAACAACAAGAAGAATGGAAGTTTGAGAAGAGTAATCAAGTGGTTTAGTGAATCGCTAATTCTATTTACCAATAACTTTGTAACTTTGTACTCTTAAACTTTGCAACGAAATACCAATGAATTTCCAAGTCGTATCTGATTACCAACCCAAAGGAGACCAACCCGAAGCAATTAAAAAACTTGTCCAGGGAATTAACGATGGTGACCCATACCAAACTCTTTTAGGAGTTACAGGTTCTGGAAAAACATTTACGGTGGCCAATGTGATTCAGGAAGTACAGCGTCCTACTTTGGTTTTGGCACACAACAAAACGTTAGCAGCTCAGCTTTATTCCGAATTCAAGCAATTTTTCCCCAACAATGCGGTAGAATATTTTGTTTCCTACTACGATTATTACCAGCCTGAAGCTTTTATGCCTGTGACTGGGGTTTTTATCGAAAAGGATTTATCCATCAACGAAGAACTGGAAAAAATGCGTTTGAGCACCACCTCTTCCCTACTTTCAGGACGAAGAGATATTTTGGTAGTCGCGTCAGTTTCTTGTTTGTACGGTATTGGAAATCCTGTCGAATTTCAAAAAAACGTGATTGCAATCGAACGAGACCAAGTCATTTCCAGAACCAAATTACTTCATAGTTTAGTACAAAGTTTATATTCCAGAACGGAAGCAGACTTTACACCCGGAAATTTCAGAATTAAAGGTGACACAGTAGAAGTCTATCCTAGCTATGCGGATGATGGGTATCGCATTCACTTTTTTGGAGACGAAATTGAAGAAATTGAATCTTTTGATATCAAAACTGCTTTGGTTATTGAAAAATTCGAAAAACTGACTATTTATCCCGCCAATATGTTCGTGACTTCACCTGATGTATTGCAAGGTGCCATTTGGGAAATCCAACAAGACTTAGTTAAACAAGTGGATTATTTTAAGGAAATAGGCAAACATCTCGAAGCCAAACGTCTGGAAGAACGCACCAACTTTGACCTGGAAATGATTCGAGAACTGGGGTATTGTTCAGGAATAGAGAATTATTCTCGTTACCTCGATGGTCGATTAGCAGGTACAAGACCTTTCTGTTTACTAGATTATTTTCCAAAAGATTTTTTGATGGTTGTGGATGAAAGTCACGTAACGCTGTCACAAGTAAAAGCCATGTACGGCGGCGATCGCAGTCGAAAAGAAAATTTGGTAGATTATGGTTTCCGTTTACCTGCTGCTATGGACAACCGTCCATTGAAATTTGAGGAGTTTGAAGCGATGCAGAATCAAATAATTTATGTGTCAGCCACACCGGCAGATTATGAATTGGAAAAATGTGAAGGTGTATATGTAGAGCAAGTTATTCGTCCTACAGGATTATTAGACCCAATTATAGAAGTACGTCCGAGTTTGAACCAAATTGATGATCTGATTGAAGAGATTCAGATACGTTGCGAGTTGGATGAACGTGTATTAGTTACAACGTTAACCAAAAGAATGGCTGAAGAATTGGCTAAATATTTAACAAAAGTGAGTATTCGTTGCCGCTATATTCACTCAGATGTAGATACTTTGGAGCGAATTGAAATCATGCAAGATTTACGAAAAGGATTATTTGATGTATTGATTGGAGTGAATTTACTCCGTGAAGGTTTGGATTTACCAGAAGTTTCGTTAGTAGCCATTTTGGATGCAGACAAAGAAGGTTTCTTGCGTAGCCATCGCTCATTGACACAAACTATTGGTCGTGCCGCTCGTAACTTGAACGGAAAAGCAATTTTATATGCCGATAAAATTACGGCTAGTATGCAAAAAACCATGGATGAAACGGATTACCGCCGAACCAAACAAATGAATTTCAACACAACCAATAATATTGTTCCTCAAGCTTTGAACAAAAAAATTGAAAGTGCCTTTACCAAAAACCCTTTGGTTGATTACGAATTAGGACTCACTTTAGACCTTGCTGCCGAACCACAAAATGAATATTTATCCAAAGCGGAACTAGAGAAACGCATTCGAGAAAAACGAAAAAACATGGAGAAAGCGGCTAAAGAACTCGACTTTATGCAAGCAGCAAAATTAAGAGATGAAATCAAAGCTTTACAAGAAAAACTCAGTTAATAAGTCGCTTCTTTAAAAATGCGCAACAGCTCATTGATACTAATTTGAGTATCTGGAGCAGCTTTCATCTTTTTTAGTACTTTTTTAACGGCATCAAGATTGACACCCATGTGAATTGAAAATTGTTTGATTGCAGTGGCGTCTTTTATAAACAAAATACCATCTTTTTGCATTAACATAGCTAAACGATAAAATTGCAAAATACGAACAGATTCATCTTTGAGCATCTTCAATGTAGTCCCTTTATAGAACAAATCCATAAAGCCTCCTTTTTCAATATCCAAAGTATTGGCTAACATAAATAGAAAATCAAATTCCTTTTTATCTAATTGCTCATTGACTGTTGCATAAGCAATCATATCCAATAGTAAATTCTTTTTTTCTTGATAAACGTCCATTCAAATATTTAATTTATGCTAATTTATCAATTTTATCACAATAAGCAAAAAACAATTGATTTTTCGATAATATAATTTTTATTGCCCCCCTTTTTCAACAAAACCATATTCTATTATAAGGATATAAAGACATTCCAAAAGTATAATTATAATAAAAGATAAATACTAATAATCAAGCTTTTAATAGAAAAAAGCAAAGTAAACACTCGAAAAAAAATTTAAAACTGATACTATTATTGCTTAATTTCATTAAATTTAGAATTATTATAAAAAACTGACAATAGCACGATATATGGAACTTATTATTAGAGCTTACGATTTAAAGTTAAAACATACTTTCACCATTTCTAGAGAATCTATAGATATTCAACCATCAATGATAGTTGAATTAAAAAGTGAAGGACTATCAGGTTACGGAGAAGCAACTTCTAACCCCTACTACAATATCACAATTCCAAAAATGACCGCAGATTTAGAAGCGATTCGGTTTAAAATTGAATCTACAAAAGAGGAAAGCCCAGAAGAATTTTGGAACAAAATACACCCATTCCTTAAAGATGATTTATTTGCTTTGTGCGCTATAGACATGGCTTATAATGATTTATATGCACGGAAAAAAGGGAAAAAATTATATGATTTATGGCAATACACCACTGAAAATAATCCTTTGACAAATTACACTATCGGAATTGATTCTATAGAAAAAATGGTCTCTAAAATGAAAGAACTGCCTTGGCCTATTTATAAAATAAAATTGGGAACACAGGAAGACATCGCTATTGTAAAAGAGCTTCGTAAACATTCCGATGCTATTTTCAGAATTGATGCAAATTGTGGCTGGGGTGTTGAAGAAACGATAAATAACGCAAAAGAATTAAAAAAACTAGGAGTTGAATTTCTTGAACAACCTTTAAGAGCTGATAACTGGGAAGGTCATGCACAAGTTTATAAAGAATCAGTTTTGCCTATAATTGCTGATGAAAGTTGCATTATTGAAAGTGATGTAGCTAAATGTCACCAACATTTTCATGGTGTAAACATTAAATTAGTCAAATGTGGAGGACTTACTCCTGCAAGAAGAATGATTCAAGAGGCAAAAAAATTAGGATTAAAAACTATGATAGGTTGTATGACAGAATCCTCAGTAGGAATTTCAGCTATTGCACATTTATTACCACAGTTGGATTATGTTGATATGGACGGACCATTGCTGTTATCTGAAGATATTGCATATGGAGTTAGTATTCTAGAAGGAAAAGTGGGGTATACAGCCGAGAATGGTACTGGAGTAGTTTTAAAATAAATCAAACTATGAAAGTCACTAAATGCCCAGACAGAAAAATAACTATTAATAAAGATACCTATCTCTATTTTGGAGGCACTGCTTATTTGGGTTTACCCAACCATAAAAGTTTCAAAAAGCTACTCATCAAAAACATTTTGAAATGGGGAACTACTTATGGTAGCTCTAGAAATGCCAATATTCAACTCGAGGCTTATGAGGAAGGAGAGCTATATTTGGCTAATTTCATTCAATCTGAGGCGGCACTTACCGTTACCTCAGGGATGCTGGCAGGGAAACTAGTTATTGAAACCTTAACTCCCGTCACAGACTGCTTTTTTTATTTTCCAGAGACACATTCTGCTCTAAAAGCACAAAATAGTTTACCCGTATTTATAGAAGGAGAAATCAACCCTAGATTAGTCGACACTACCAATGAAAAAATCACTATTCTTACAGATGCTGTCCCCTCGTCCCATCTTGGAGCGATAGATTTATCAGTTCTAAAATCTATTGCTCCAACAAAAGAAATCACCTTGGTGATTGACGAATCGCATTCGCTAGGACTTTTAGGGATTAATGGGTGCGGTATTTATTCAACTATAAACTTCCCTAATATAAATCGAAAAATAATGTTTTCTTCATTGGGAAAATCTTTTGGACTAACGGGAGGTGTAATTGCTTCGGATAAAGAATTCATTCAACAAGTTCGCATTAATGATAGCTTTGTTTCCAGTGCAGGTATGAATCCCGCTTTTGTACAAACTCTCGCTGACGCAAAGAATATTTACATAAAACAACATCGTAAATTGCTAGAGAAGCTAGCTTACATCGACTCTAAACTTATTCCTAAAGACAAAAGTAAATTCAACTCAAATTATCCCGTGATTTATCCTGTAATTTTAGGTCTAAATGAAGTACTTAATAAGGAGAAAATAATTATAACGCATTTTTCTTATCCTAATCTTGCAGGAGTATTAAACAGAATTGTATTTACTGCTAATCACAAAAAGAAAGATTTAGATAAAATAATAGCGATTCTCAATCGATACTGAGTTTAATATTCGAATGAATTGCTTTTAAAACGTACCTTTGTAAAAAAATTTAATGTAATGATGACCAATAACGATATCTTCAAAAAATTACGTGTAGCCTTAATGCTTCGTGATGATCAAATTGTAGAAATTTTAGAGCTAGTTGATTTTAGAATTACAAAATCAGAATTAGGTGCTTTTTTTCGTGATGAGAAACACCCAAACTATATGGAATGTGGCGATCAAGTGTTGCGTAATTTCTTAAACGCATTAGTTATTCATCTAAGAGGAACCAAAGAAAACCCAAAGAACCCAAAAGATGTATTAGCCAAACATAAAGCACAAATACCACCTAAAGATAACACTAAAGAAAGAGCAGAATTCAAAGCAACACCTAAAGACAGTGAAGGTGCAAGAGGAGATCAAACACCTGGTAAAAAAGATTTTAAGAAAAAACCATCTTTTAAGTCCAAAGACAAAAAAACACCACCAAAAATACAAGTCGTTGAAAAAGTAAAATTTAATTTTGGTAAAAACAAAAAATCCTAAGTCTCACAACTTAGGATTTTTTGTTTTTCAATGACTACAATTCTGATTTAAAATTTACTTCAAATTCGTAATTAAGACCGGGTTTTAATTCACTTGAGGAAACTTTTTGATAATTCAAAGATTCTTTAATATAGCCATCTAATTCCTTATTTTTAGCATTCGTTTTTAGCACTACTATTTCATGTTTTGGAGTAACAATTACTTTCACTCTTACAAACACATCATTATCCAATTCACCAACTCCTTCAGAAGGTGTTAATAAATTTGTAATTTCTTCCTTAGCAGCACTATAATTTTTCTTAGGGGCTGCTTCCTTCGCAGATGCTATTGCAACATTTAATACTAATGCAATTGCTGATATTATAAGTGATTTTTTCATAACTTATTATTATTTTAAAATATTTACACTGCAAATGTATATCATAATTACAGTCTAAAAACAGCACTGATTTTTATTAACGTTTTGATTAAAACAGGTATTTAAGTCAATACAACTGAGGTAATCAGTAATATTATTTTAAATCGTAAAATCCATAAAAAAAACACTTTAAATTATACATTATCAATAAAAACGCTGTTGCCCTTTTTTGATAGAAAATAAAAATTTAACATTTTGAGTATTATTTTAACTTAAAAAAATCAACCATTATTAACTACTGACCAAAGTGATCACTTCATTCCGTAAAAATAAATAAACGGATTCCTTTGATTTCACAGAAAATCAGTTACAGACAAAAAAAATCCTAAGTCTCACAACTTAGGATTTTTATTTTTCAATGGACTCAAATTTTTTCATAGGTCATTATGATTTAAAGTTTATTTCAAATTCATAACGATGTCCTGCAGTTAATTCATTAGCAGAAAGTTTTTTGTAGTTCAACTTTTCTTTAATGTACTCAGCTAATTTTTCATTATCTGTAGCAGCATTCAAAACAACGATATCACCTGTTTCAGTTATAAGAAACTTAACCATAACTACTTCGTCATACTCTAATATTCCAACAGGAGTTGTAGGGTTTAAAAAACTAGATAACTCTTGAGCTGTACTTGCATAACTCTTTCTAGGATCCAATACTTTTGCTGATACGAATGTTACATTCATCATCATCGCCATCACTAATAATACAATTGATTTTTTCATGATTTCTTTGTTTTATAATTATTATGGTACAAATGTACGGGTATGTTTGAGACTAACAATACCGTGACTTTACACTCAAAAGAAGGCTCTAATCAATGTTTCTAGGTTATAATTTTTGAGTATACAATAATATCAACCTTATTTTAGAAGATGTGTAATAATAACGGATTAAAATTATGCTTCATATTTATTATCTGGAATTAAAAAAAAGTAAAAAATAACAATATTTAACATTTAAGAAACATTCGCTTAACATTTACGTTACATTGGCGCTGGTTTTCAACTTAAATAAATTTTAAACAACCAACCGAACCTACAATCAAAACCGCACAATGCAGAGTAATTGACTTACAATTAACCTCATATTTTGCATTATTAGCTTCAAATCATCATCAAATAGCTCACAAACGACCAACAAAACACAAAACAGTAAAAAAATGATTGTTAGCCTGGTAGCCACTTTATGAAATTCGCAATTTGAACTTATTTCCTAAAGGAAATTAATAAAAGCTAGTACTTATAAAAAAACCCCAAAAAGTTAGATGCTATTTGGGGTATTTTCTATAGAGAGGAAACTAAACTATGATTAAGCATTTAAACTACTACACTTCAAAAATTTCGATTTAAATCATTTCATAACAACTCTAATACAAATCATTAAAAAAATGAAGAAATATAAAAGTCATAGCTAGAAGTCAAAAATTAGATCAGAGCTTCTATTTTATCTATAATGCAAAATAGAAAACAAAAAAAAATCCTAAGTTTCACAACTTAGGATTTTTAACATTTTAAGAATTTACGATTTTTCATAGATTAGGATCTGCTTTAAAATTAACTACAAATACATAACCTTTACCTTCACTCAACTCACCAGAAGAAAGTTTTTTATAATTCAAATTATCTTTGATATAATTTGACAACTCTTCATTATCAGTAGAAGTATTTATGACAATTAATTCTCCTGTTTGAGTTACTAAAAGCTCAACTACAACTTTTTCATCATTTTCTAAACTTCCCATTGTAGATTCTGGATCCAACAACTTTGCTAATTCTTGAGTAGTGTTCGCATAATTCTTTCTAGGATCCAAGATTTTTGCTGAAACGAATGTTACATTCATTATCATTGCAATCACTAATAATACAATTGAATTTTTCATGCTTTCTTTGTTTTAAAATTATTATGGTACAAATGTACTAGTTATTTAAGACTAGCAATGACCCTATTTCCTCCTTGATTTTTTCATAAAATCGATGAAATCAAGATTTATTTTTCGAGAATTTAATAATTGTTTTTTTAATTTAGCATAAGTGTAAAAAAAAGGAATAAAAATTAAGCTATATATATAATTTCTAGAATGAAAATATTTAAAAAAAACAGACATTTAACATTTACAACTTTTAAATATAAAACTTAGACTACATTAAATATTGAGATCAAAAAAAAAAAAAAAAATAATTTTTTAATAAATTCTCTAAAAACAAGTAAATAGCCGTTTAATTAAGCTTTAAATCTCACTAAAATAGACCTATTACTGAATAATACGTAACAAAAAACGCAACCTAAAACGTTTTCGTAATTGTGGTTTTCAAAAATAAATGGAACTTAGAATAACCATTTGAAATAATTTTGAATAAAAATATGAAATTCGGTTTTGAGACATTAAAACATTTCTAAAACCATAGCAAGAGTTATTAAAACACTATTTTCTAGCAAAATAATCATTTAACATATTGGAGACTAATTCCCAAGATTCCGTAAACTCTTTTAATTTCACTAACCAGCAAATTAACAAATAAGAAACTAATCCAAGAATTATTCCAAGAACCAATTGTAAAACTAAACTCTGTATCATAATAGTAAATAGAAAAACCAAAATTGCCATTAGGCTTGTTATTCCCACAATAGGTAACATATCTTTAAATTGGTGCATAGGCCCATAACCATAAAATTTCCCTGGAAGATATGCGTTTATAATAAAAAAAATTGCTGATGTAATAACATGCCCGATAATTATTGCTTTTACACCTAAAGGAATAGTGATAATCATTGCTATTACTGTAATTGGAAACTTGGATAAATCAACTTTTAAAAATAAATCGGAACGTCCAATAGCATTCAATAAGTTCAAATTAATTACACTCATTGGTAAAAAAATTCGAGAAAAAACCATCCATTGCAATAGTGGAATTAAAGAAATCCATTTATCCGTTAGTAAAACAATTACTATTGGCTTTGCCAGCAAAGCAATTAGAGTCATAAGCGGAATAATGATAAATGCCGACAGGCGAATCATTTTACTATAAATTGACACTACTTTTTCCTTGTCCTTCTGTATCGATGCTAGTATTGGGAACGTAACTTGTTGCAAAACACTAGAGATAGTGCCAGCAGATACATCCGCAAAATTCTTAGCTCTTGTATAATATCCTAACAAACCTGGGGGATAAAATTTTCCTAAAAAAATATGGTAAACATTATTTAATAATTGTGCATACAGGCCTGCTATTAAAAGTTTTGATCCATATCCAAACAAGGAGTTAAAAGATTTTTTTGAAAAAACAAAAGATGGATTCCAAGCGCTTAAATACCACAAAGAAATACATGAAGCCAATGAACCTACAAGAATTTGAAAAACTAAAGACCATACTCCATAGCCATTTATTGCCGCAATTACACCACAGAACCCTCCAAATACTACTCCAACAACATTACTTTTGGCTATGGATTTAAAATCAAGAATAATCGTTAATTTGGTACGTTGCACTATTGTAAAAGCAATAAGGAATAAATTTAATCCTAGTACCCTTAATAAATCTATTAGTAGTGGTTGTTTAAAAAAGCTTGCAATTATGGGGGCAGAGATAAATAATATAAAATAAAAAACAGTACTTACAGCTAAATTAAAAACAAATAATGTCGAAAAATCCACATCAGTTCTTTCTTGACGCTGAATTAATCCTGTACCTAGACCACTTTCTATAAAAGTTTGAGCGATCGCAATAAAAATGGCTAACATGCCTATTAGTCCAAAATCTTCAGGCATTAAAATGCGAGCAAGTACAATACTTACTGTAAATTGCCCAAATTGAACTGCAAACTTATCAATAGTCGACCAAATAATTCCTTTTGTTGCTCTTGACTTTAGAGAGGTATTAGACATTTATTAAAATTAAAATTTATTTGTATTTAACTTCTTTAGTCAAATTAGCACTGTCATCTTCTTCATAACTATATTTTAAATAACTTCTAAAGTTATAAACATCTTAAATTATTGAAAAATTTGGCTCTCTAAATACTGTAAAATATTTTCAGATGCAGTTAACTTATTTTTTGGAATCAGGTTATTTTGCACAAAAATATTGCGTTCTTCTTTCATCAAATCGTTTTCATTCAACACAACATTTTCAATAAAATCAATTAATTGTTTTTTATTTCTGGATTGATAATGTGCTGCTACAGTTTTTTCACCAAAAGCAGTCCAATACTCCATAACTGACTCATCTCTAACCATAAAAAGTGATGGTTTACCTGTAATAAGGTATTCTGACATAAATGAACCACAATCGTGAATTAGTGCATCTGAGGTTAAAAAAAGATCAATATAATCACCATCTTCAAACTGACCATTCTCTAGGCTTTCCCATTTGTTAAAATATATATTTGTCTTTTCTTTACCCCAATAGGAATCATCCTCTAGCTTAACTCTTAATAAATGATGTGGTTTAAAAGTAATTTGCAATTTATCCTTATAATTATCCGCTAATTCTATAAAAAAATCATAATATTCTAAAAAATTTGACACTTTATTGAATTCGATCATAGAATGATGTGGTGCCCATATTATTTTCTTTAAACTAGAATTTGGATTTTTCCAAATAGTACTATTTGGGCTTTTATTAATTAAAAGTTGATCAAAACCAGGATATCCAGTTACAATACAGTTTTGCCCGTTATTTGTTTGTTTTTGCATTGATATTCCCTTATGAATTGGAGTTTCTGAAAAAATTCTCCAAACAAGATTGTGAAAATCTGTATTATAGATACCCTCTATATTAACAGTCATTATAGCGTAAGGAACATAGCAAGTTAACGTATTTGGAAACTTAGTGATATAGTATCTTTCATCTTGTAAACCTTTATAGGGATTAGTATAAAACACAATATCCGGAGGGAAAATTTTTTGAATATCTAAGTATATTCCCGTTTCACTATCGTAAGTTTTAACAACATCGTATCCTTTAATTTTAAATGCTTTGTATGTTTTATCCATCTCAAGTAGCATATTTTCCATACCAAAATTAACAACAGGACAAACAAACAATGCAGGTTCAAATATAGGATGGTGCAACATTAAATCGAAAAGCACCTCATATTTCCATACCGATTCATGAGTCAAAAAGAAAGCAACTCTTATTTTTGTTTTGCCCTGAACGATTTCAAGTGCTTTTTTATGTCTCTCCTGTGCTTTTTTAATTAAATATAAATTACGGAGATCTCTAAGTTTTATAAAATTATATACCTTAATAAGTGAGATCCAAATTTTTTCAGGCACGTATCCTTTGATAAATAATTTTAACTCATGTAATTTCATAAAATCTATTTAATATTTATTTACAGTTTTAATAATAAAATCAACTTCATCTATAGTCAAAACAGGGCTTATTGGCAAACTCAAAACTTCTTGATGTATCATTTCGGTAATAGGTAAAGATAAATAATTCCATTCCTTTAACGCTTTCTGCTGATGTGGTGGAATAGGGTAATGTATCACGGTTTGAATACCATTTTCAAGTAAATATTGTTGTAAATCGTCTCTTTTTTTAGTTCGAATAACAAATAAATGAAAAACATGATTATTTGACCAATCCCAAATAGGCAACACTATTTTATCATTTTTTATTTTTAATAAATACCGTTTTGCAATCGTTCTGCGACTTTCATTATCATCATCTAATTGTGGTAATTTCACGTTTAGAAATGCCGCTTGCAACTCGTCCAGCCTTGAATTCACACCAATAAATTCACTTTTATATTTAATCGTTGAACCGTAATTCCTTAAAGAGAATAACACTTCTGCTAATTCATAATCATTAGTAGTGATTGCTCCTCCATCTCCCAAAGCACCTAAATTTTTTCCTGGATAAAAACTAAAAGCAGCTGCATGAGAAAAATTTCCAGCCTTTTTATTATCTAAAATGGTACCATGAGCTTGTGCAGCATCTTCTATAACCAATAAATCATAAGCTAAAGCAATGGCATTGATTTTATCCATTTCTGCCAATTGACCGTAAAGATGTACTGCTAAAATCACCTTAGATTTTTGCGTGATCTTTTCAATAATTAAGTCGGGATCAATGTTATAAGTTTCAATATCTGGTTCTACAAAAACAGGTACTAAATCTGCTTGTAAAATAGCTAAAACACTTGCAATAAAGGTATTCGCTGGAACAATAACTTCGTCACCTTTATGGAGTTTTCCTACTGCAATATATCCTTTAAATATCAAGACTAAAGCATCCAGTCCATTACCTACACCTATACAATGTTTGGTGCCACAATAAGAAGCAAAATGTTTTTCAAAAGATTTAACCTCATCTCCTAAAATATACCTTCCTTTATTTAGGAACGTTTTTACTTTTTCCTGAAAATCAAGTTCATAATGGCTATTTATTTCTTTTAAATCTAAAAATGAAATCATATCATGCAATTTTTAAGCAAAGCAAAATTTGCTGTTTCAACTTCGTAAAAATCATGTACAATGGTACTGGCCCCGAAACTTTCTTTCCAAATAGACAGACCTTCATTGAGCTTTTTACCTTGATCTTCATTGGAGATTCCAAAATCAAAAAAATGTTTGTTTTTGTATTTTTCTATGATCAAAAAGTTATATAAAAAATCTAAACTTCCTAAATTTTCATCTTTTTCAAATTTAGAAATGTATTGACAATGAGCCACTTTATTGGTTTCAAAAACTGTAGTTCCTGCTACAATTTCATCGCCTTTGTATACATTAAATTGTTTAATATTCTCAGGAAATATTTCCTTCAATTTTGTTATTTCCGCAATTGTATGAACGGGATGTGCTTGGTGTCTTTCTTGTAAATTTGGAATCAACACTTGATTCCAAAATGCATCAAAATTATCTTCTTCCTTAATAACCAATTGATTTTTAACAGCTTTCTGAACCCCTCTTTTTCTAAGTTTTGAAAAAGCATAATCTTCAGTTAAATCAATAACGGACAATGTATCACGTCTAATTAATTTGGCTCCCAATAAAAACAAAATATACTCTAATTCTTGTGCCGGTTTTTGATAATAAATAAAAGGTATTGTCTTTAACTGTAATTTCAATATGCCACTAGAAAACATAAAATCCAGAATTACCTGAAATACTTTGATTACAGAACTTAACTTTAAATCTTCTTGATAAACTAAACCTCCATAACTCAATCCCTGATGAGAATAAAGTTGATCGCCTACTTTATTAGCTGGCAAAACGGCAACCAGTTTCTTATCATCATAAACCATCAAAGAGTAATCTTCAAACCGATCTTGATGGTATTCCATAAAATCACGATGAAACAAAAACGTAGCATTCTTAGCTTGGCTAATGAATTCATTCCATTGTTCATAATTGGAGTTTTGGTATTGTTTTACTTGATATTGATTCAAAATTCACAGTTTATAAAGCGTGAAAATAAGACTTTTTATCGATTCTTTAAATTAAAATACAAATCCTTCGTAACTTTGAGTGAATCTAACCTCAGTATCTAAAATGAAACAATATCTTAAAAACATACTTTTAGGATGGATTCTATTTTTTGCTACCATTACGTTTGGTCAAGATATTTCATTACTAAAACAATTTAACGGAAGGTATGATTTTGTCTTTTTTGGAAACACTTTAAACCCTGAAGAAAACTCATTTATGTTTTTTCCTTACATCTATACAACATCTTCAGCAACACTTAATATAGATCCGAATGACGAAATCGAAAAAGCCTATTTATACTGGGCTGGTTGTGGTACGGGAGATTTTGAAGTAAAATTAAACGACCAAATAATTACCCCAGACCGAACTTTCAGCCATCAAAGACCAACAGCTGGATTTCTTTTTGATTATTTCAGTGCTTTTAAAGATGTAACAGAACAAGTTAAATCAACTGGAACTGGAAATTACACCTTATCCGATTTAGATGTTTCTGCTTTTATTTATGATAGTTTTTATAACCGTACTAATTTTGCAGGTTGGGCCATTATCGTTATTTACAAAAACGCCAATCTACCGCTCAACCAACTCAATGTATATGACGGATTACAAGCAGTCCCTGACGAAATCAACATCACGTTAAACAGTCTGAATGTCATTGATAATAAAGATGCGAAAATTGGATTCCTAGCTTGGGAAGGAGATTCGGGAATTGCCGTAAATGAAACTTTAACTATAAATGGGAACTCAATTAGTAACCCACCTTTGAACCCGGTCAACAATGCCTTTAATGGCACCAATAGCTTCACAAATTCAAATCAATTATACAACATGGATTTAGACAGCTACTCTATTCAAAATAACATAAAAATTGGAGATACTTCCGCCCAAATCAAACTCACTTCTGGTCAAGATTTTGTAATAATTAATGCTATTGTCACCAAATTAAACAGTCAGCTTCCTGACGCCACCATAAGTATTAATAAAGCAAATATGAACTGTGACTCAAAAACAATTGTGGTTGATTATTCAATTTCAAATATAGACGCCACCAATACACTTCCTGCAAATACGCCAATTGCATTTTACGCCAACAATAGCCTTATTCAAATTTCATTTAGTCAAACCGATATCGCTATTGGTGAAACTATAAACGATCAACTTACGATAGAAATTCCGAATACTATTCCTGATGGTTTTATTCTAAAATCAGTCATTGACGACAACGGTACAGGAACAGGAATAGTTGCTGAAATCGTAGAAAACAACAACAGTTTTGAAGTAGAAGTTCGTATACCAAAATCACCTTTATTTAGCATTTTAGAAAATAAAGAAGTCTGTAATGAAGGACTTGGAAGAGGAACTTTTGATTTTTCGAATTATGAAGATTTGGTAAAAGTAAATCCTGCAGATGTTGTACAATTTTATGAAACGCTGGAAAATGCAGAGAAAAAGAGTGATCCAATATTTAACAGCTCCAATTATGTTGCAAAAAATACTCCTAAGACTATTTATGTACGTTTAGAGAATGACTTTTGCTCCAGCATAACATCATTCCTATTAACCACTGAGAACTGTCCTCCCACTGTTTATAATTTCATATCAGCTAATAATGATGGAAGTAATGACAAGTTTCATATTGCTGGATTGAAAGATGTTTTCTTGAATTACAAACTTGAAATTTACAACCGATGGGGAAGATTAATTTGGGAAGGAAATAATACAACTGAGGAATGGGACGGATTTGCAAATAAAGGGTCAATAGTAGGAAACGGACCAGTACCCTTTGGAACTTATTTTTATATACTATATTTAAATGAACCTGAATATATTAAACCTCTTGCGGGTTATTTATTTTTAGCAAAATAAAAAATTCGATTATAGTTTCTATTCCAATGAGGGTAACGACAATTTGAATTTAACCGCCATCAGCCTTATAGAAATAATGATAGACGATGTTATCAAATACAAAACATCATTATTTAATCCAAATTCCTTCAACCCAAAAAAGATAATTCCACCAAAAATACAAATGGTAGCATAGATTTCTTTTCTAAAAATTACGGGTATTTCATTACACAAAATATCTCGAATTACCCCACCAAAACAAGCTGTCATGGTACCAATTGCAATACAAATTATTGGATGAAGCCCTATGTTAATTCCTTTTTCTAAACCAATTAATGTAAAAACTCCCAATCCAATGGTATCAAACAAAAAGAATGACACTCTCAAATGCTCCAGTTTTTTACGAAAAAAAATAGCTAATACAAAACCTGCAATAACCAAATGCACATAAATCAAATCTTGCATCCATCCAACTGGTGTTTGGCCTATCAAAACGTCTCTCAATGTCCCACCTCCCAAAGCAGTAACAAATGCAATAATAAAAACCCCAAAAGGATCCATCTTTTTATTCATTGCCGTTAATGCTCCAGACATAGCAAAAGCCAGTATTCCTATAATTTGAATTAAGTAAAACATGTTTTTATTTCTAAATTTCCGCAAAAGTAGCTAAAATAAGCCACAATGACTGTCAATTCCTAGATACAAATTATTGTGTTTTAAATTTCAAAAATTCTATAGTATCTTAGCCTTTTTAAAACTTAGCTTTTATTTTTTTGAAATGAGCAAAATTGGAATTTGGTTATAAAAAACCAATGTTACTATGCTAATTACAATTGACAGATAAAAAACAATAAACCACTACAATTGAAACAAATTACTTCTATCCAAAATCCTTTTATAAAATCTTTAGTTCTATTACAAGACAAAGCTAAAAACCGCAAACAAACAGGTACTTTTATAATTGAAGGTAAAAGAGAAATCGAAATCGCTCTCAAAGGAGGTTACGAAATTCAAACGGTCTTATTTTATCCCGAAATTTGTTCTGATTCAGAAGCTAAAAAAGTGGCACAATCGGCTGATTATATCGAAATCAACAAAGAAGTTTTTCAAAAATTAGCCTATCGTGATACTACCGAAGGTATTTTGGCTGTAGCCAAAACAAAACCGATGCATTTATCTAATCTAAAACTATCGAGTAATCCACTGATATTAATTGCAGAAGCTCCTGAAAAACCAGGAAACATTGGTGCTTTATTACGTACTGCCGATGCTGCAAATCTCGATGCTGTCATTATTGCTAATCCTAAAAGTGATTTGTATAATCCTAATATTGTTCGCTCTAGCGTAGGTTGTTTGTTCACTAACCAAATTGCGACTGGATCTACTGCTGAAATTATTGCTTTCCTAAAAGAAAAAAATATAAATTTCTATTGTGCTACGTTACAAAACTCAACTTCCTATCACACGCAAGATTATACCACACCAACAGCACTTGTAGTAGGTACAGAAGCCACAGGACTTACCCAAGAATGGCGTGATGCTGCTACACAAAACATCATCATCCCCATGCAAGGCGAAATTGATAGTATGAACGTTTCGGTTGCTGCCGCTATCTTAATTTTTGAAGCCAAAAGACAACGCGGGTTTTAGCTAAAGTCAAAATTCAATAGCAAAGGTCAAGTTCTAAAATCAAAAATCGTTAATCTTCAATCGTTAATAATAACTGAAGTCCATTTGCTTTATCATTAAATAAAATCTATTCAAATTAGCCTTCTCTTTCGCTTGCATATCTAATTACTTATACTTATTTTTAGAAATTGAACACCCCCGTTATGATAGAAATCGACATCGAGAAAGAAAATAAAGCTATTGCTCAAGAATACAAAGAATTACTTCGAATTAGTTACCAGACTTTAACCGTTGAAGATAAAAAACTTATTCGCAAAGCTTTTGATGTGGCAGTTGACGCACATAAAGAACAACGCCGAAAATCAGGTGAAGCATATATCTTTCATCCTATTGCTGTAGCCAAAATTGTAGCCTCAGAAATTGGTCTGGGAGCAACTTCCATTGCCGCAGCATTAATGCATGATGTAGTTGAAGATACACCGATAACTGTAAAAGATATCGAACGAATGTTCAATCCAAAGGTAGCACAGCTAGTTGAAGGGCTTACTAAAATATCATTAGTTCAAAAAGACACAAAAGTCTCTATGCAAGCGGAGAACTTTAGAAAAATGATATTGACACTGAACGATGATGTTCGAGTAATCTTAATTAAGCTGGCCGATAGATTGCACAATATGCAAACTATGGACTCCATGGATGACTATAAACAAGAAAAAATAGCCTCTGAAACCTTGTATATATATGCACCTCTTGCCCATCGATTAGGATTGTATAATATCAAAACCAAACTAGAAGATTTAGGCTTAAAATATACAGAACCTGAGATTTACAACGAAATTGTCAGCAAAATAAAAGAAACCAAGGAACAACAAGATAATTACATCAAGGATATATCTGCTGTACTAAAAGCCACCTTAGATCTTGAAGGATTAGACTACATCATAAAAGGTCGCCCAAAGTCTATTTATTCGATACGTAAAAAAATGCAAGCGCAAAACGTAGGTTTCGATCAAGTTTATGACAAATTTGCGTTACGTATCGTTTATAAATCCATTCCACATGATGAAAAATTTATAGCTTGGAAAATATATTCTATTGTAACAGATCACTATAGACCCAGCCCAAGTCGTTTGCGAGACTGGATTTCCTCGCCAAAATCCACAGGTTATGAAGCTTTGCACATCACCGTAATGGGACCAAAAGGTCGCTGGGTAGAAGTACAAGTGCGTAGTGAGCGTATGGACGAAATTGCTGAAAAAGGATATGCAGCACATTACAAATACAAAAACGGTGCTGACGAAGAACACGGTTTGGATGTTTGGCTCAACCTTTTGAGAGAAGCGATTGAAAATGCCGAATCCAATGCAGTGGATTTTGTCGAAGATTTCAAAATGAATTTGTACTCTAAAGAAATCTACATTTTTACACCTAAGGGAGATATTAAATCATTACCTAAAGGAGCTACTTCGTTAGATTTCGCTTTTAGTATTCACTCTGAAATTGGAATCAAAACTCGTGGAACTCGCGTAAACGGAAAGTTGGTTCCTTTGAATTATGAATTAAAAAGTGGCGATCAAGTCGAAATTATCACTTCAGTTAATCAAAAACCCACCGCACATTGGCTAGATTACGTCACCACTTCAAGAGCTAAAAACAAAATAAGAAGTGTCCTTAACGAAAACACTAAGAAAATCGCAGAACACGGTAAAGAACTACTTACTCGTAAACTAAAACATTTAAAAGTAACCTTAAACGAAACCACCGTTAATGAATTAGTCAATTTTTTCAACCTTAAAACAAGTCTCGATTTATTCTACAGAGTGGGTGTAGGCTCAATTGAGAACCAACAGTTAAAAGATTACGCAGCTCAAAAGGGGAATACTTTAATCAATTTCTTTAAAAATAAAATTAAGCGCTCTGAAAAAACAGCTTCTCCAGACATTCACAAACACATATTAAATCATAATTATGATATGTTGGTCTTTGGAAAGGAGCAAGATAAACTAGATTATAAATTATCTGCTTGTTGCAACCCAATTCCTGGTGATGATGTTTTTGGTTTTGTTACTATTAATGAAGGAATAAAAGTTCATAAAAAAGACTGCCCTAATGCACTTGCTTTGCAGTCTAATTATGCATACCGTATTATGCCCGCCAAATGGATTGACTCTAGCCGACAAGAATTCAAAGCCATGCTTAACATCACAGGAATGGATACACTTGGCCTTACCAATGAATTGACAAAAGTAATTTCAAATAACATGAACGTAAACATCCAAAGTATTTCTTTGAGTGGTGAAGCAGGACTTTTCAAAGGACAAGTAATTGTAATTGTTCAAAACAATAGCATTTTGAAAAAATTAATTGACAATATCAAGAAAATTGACGGAGTAGACAAAGTGACTCGCGTTTACACGAATTAAAAAACAGATTAGTTTTAAATATTTAATCCCGTTTCAATTGGAATCTATTTTTTCAATTTTAGCAAAATTAAATTCAATCCTAACTAAGTATTAAAATAATAATTTATCTTTGCCGA
Organism: Flavobacterium ovatum; assembly: GCF_040703125.1. NCBI lineage: Bacteria > Pseudomonadati > Bacteroidota > Flavobacteriia > Flavobacteriales > Flavobacteriaceae > Flavobacterium > Flavobacterium ovatum. The sequence continues at coordinate 1,984,350 of NZ_CP160035.1, read as the reverse complement.
ATATGACACTCATTTCCACAGATAACAACAAAAACCAAGAAATTGTAAAAAATGTTTTTACAATGTATCTTGAAAAAAAAGGACATAGAAAAACGCCAGAACGTTATGCTATTCTCCAGGAAATATACGATAGTGAAGAACATTTTGATGTAGAAAATTTGTACATCAAAATGAAAAACAAAAACTACCGTGTGAGTCGTGCTACCTTATATAATACGATTGAATTGCTTTTGGATTGTGCTTTAGTCCGCAAACACCAGTTTGGCCAAAACCAAGCACATTACGAGAAGTCCTATTTCGATAAGCAACACGATCATTTGATCATGACTGATACCGGTGAAGTGGTGGAATTTTGCGATCCAAGAATTCAAATCATCAAAAAAACCATTGAAGACATATTTGATGTTGAAATAACCAATCATTCCTTGTACTTTTACGGAGCCAAAAGAAAACCAAAAATAGAAGAGGCAACCGAAATTGATGAAGTTTCCGAAAAGAAGGAAGAAAACAATTAAAAGAAATATTTAGTTTATATAAAATGTCGAGCCTAATTGTGTTTGACTACCAAAACAGATTAACGATTTAATAAAGAAATTAAAATGACCGTAGATTTATTACTAGGATTACAATGGGGAGATGAAGGAAAAGGAAAAATTGTTGATGTTCTTACCTCAAATTACGATATTATTGCCCGTTTCCAAGGAGGTCCAAACGCAGGACACACTTTAGAATTTGACGGTATAAAACACGTATTAAGAACTATCCCTTCTGGAATTTTTCATAAAACTGCGGTAAATGTGATTGGAAATGGAGTCGTAATTGACCCAGTTGTTTTCCAAAAAGAAATCGAAGGATTAGCAAAATTCAACATCGATATCAAAAAGAAATTAATTATTTCTAGAAAAGCACACTTAATCTTACCTACACACCGTTTACTAGATGCAGCTTCTGAAGCTTCAAAAGGAAAAGCTAAAATTGGTTCTACTCTTAAAGGAATTGGACCAACATATATGGACAAAACGGGTCGTAACGGACTTAGAGTGGGTGATATCGAATTAGAAGATTTCAAAGAAAGATACCGCGCACTTGCTGATAAGCACCAAGCAATGATTGCATTCTACGGAGTGGAATTAGAATACAACTTAGAAGAATTGGAAGCTGAATTTTTTGAATCTATCGAAGAAATCAAAAAACTAGACTTTATTGATAGTGAAGAATACATGTACCAAGCTCAAAAAGCTGGTAAATCAATTCTATGTGAAGGAGCGCAAGGTTCTTTATTAGATGTTGATTTCGGAACTTATCCGTTTGTAACTTCTTCTAACACTACCGCTGCTGGAGCTTGTACAGGTTTAGGTATTGCACCAAACAAAATCAAAGAGGTTTATGGAATTTTCAAAGCATACACCACTCGTGTAGGTAGCGGACCTTTCCCAACAGAACTTTTTGACGAAGATGGTTCTACAATGGCCAAAGTTGGTAACGAATTTGGATCTGTTACAGGAAGACAAAGACGTTGCGGATGGTTAGACATCGTAGCTTTGAAATATGCTGTTCAAGTGAATGGAGTAACGCAATTAATGATGATGAAAGGGGATGTACTTTCAGGCTTTGAAACTTTAAAAGTTTGTACTTCTTACAACTACAAAGGACAAAATATTGAACACTTCCCATACAACATTGAGCCAGAAAACGTGACTCCTGTTTACCAAGAGTTCAAAGGATGGAAACAAGATTTAACTGGAATGACAACTTATGATGAGTTGCCTGTTGAGTTAAAAGAATATATTGATTTCATTGAAAAAGAAGTCGAAGTGCCTATCAAGATTGTCTCTGTAGGTCCAGACAGAAAACAAACAATCATTAAATAACACCAAACGCTCTGAAATTTCAGAGCGTTTTTTTTACCCTACTATTTCCATGGAAAATCCAAATATAAAAATTCAAAACACCGAATTGCTATCAGACAACTGGTACCTTCTTAACAAAGTAACCTTTGACTACCTTAACAGAAAAGGAAATTGGGTTACCCAAAAAAGAGAAGTCTATGACCGTGGCAATGGAGCAGGGATTTTACTTTATAATAAAGAACAAAAAACCATCATCTTAACCCGACAGTTCAGGCTTCCCTCCTATTTAAACGGAAACCCAAGCGGAATGATGATCGAAGTTTGCGCCGGACTCCTAGATGCCGACCATCCTGAACAATGCATTATCCGCGAAACTGAAGAGGAAACTGGCTACCGCATTACTGACGTTCAAAAAGTTATGGAAACCTTCGTTTCTCCAGGAGCTGTAACTGAAATTCTACATCTTTTTGTAGGCGAATATAACACCGACATGAAGGTAAGCGAAGGCGGTGGACTAGAACACGAGCAAGAAGAAATAGAAGTCCTAGAATGGTCGTTTGACAAAGCCTACAACATGATTGTCACTGGTGAAATAAAGGATGCTAAAACCATTTTATTATTGCAATATGCTAAGATTAATTTAGGCTTTTAGAGAATGTACCATAAATATTAGGCTGCCAATTCAGGCTCATGCACTACAAGTCCGTACAGCGCACCCAAAAAAACATAATCCCCAAGACGAGCTTCCTACGGTCGCTGTTTGGGGATTTGTTTTTTAAGGGTGCGCTTGCTTACGGGCTTTCCGTTTCTATCCTGGGCAGAATGAAGGTAAAACAAGAAATTTTATCTTGACAAGAAATTTATAAAACAGAAAACTAAAAAATGCAGAAAACTCTTTTGATATTTTTTAAAACATTAATTATTTTAAGTAGTATTTTATTTTCATAAATTAATTTGTGCAATTTAACTGTTTTAAATACCTCTATAATGTATAAAGATTTAGATTTTTTTTATCCAAAAACTATATATTTACAATGTGAAATCAGAAAATAGATTTTATTAAAAAGCATCCAGATGAAAATTTATATCAAGAATATGGCTTGCGAAAGCTGCAAAGTGTTTGTTACTGATGCACTAGAAGAGTTGAATTTACATCCTGTAAAAGTAGAACTTGGAGAGGCTATTATAAAAGAGGAACTAAGTGCCGAAAAAAAGCAAAAACTAAATTCCATAATAAAAAAAGTAGGACTTGAAATAATTGAGAGTAAAGGTGGAATCTTAATCGAAAAAATTAAAAACTCCTGTCAAGAGTACATCAATTCTGATAAACATATAAAAGTCAACATCTCAGAATACTTAACCAGTAAATTAGACTTTGACTACAATTACATCTCTAATGCTTTTTCTGAAGTAACCTCTACTACAATCATTAATTACATAAATTTGATTAAAATGGAAAAAGCCAAAGAAATGATATTATTTGAAGAATCCAATTTCTCTGAAATCGCGACTAAACTACATTTCAGTAGCCTATCTGCTTTTTCAACTCAATTTAAAAAAATCACAGGCTTCAACCCCACACATTTTAAAAATTTAAAAGAAAAAAGAAGAATAGCAATACAGGAGCTTAATGAAGATTTAAAGTAGCCAAAAACAATAAAATTTATAAAATTACACTCAAAAACATGAAATTTTGTCAAATAAAAAAAGATAATTTTACGATCTAAATTTATTATAATGAGTGATCTCAATATCTTTTATGCTGATGATGATGACGATGATTTAATGCTATTTAATGATGCTGTAGATAGTATAACTAATAACTCTAATGATTCAATACAACTTCATATTCATAAAAATGGAGAGAATTTGTTGCAAAGCATTAAAGAAAATAAGCACAACAACGGAGTTGTTTTTTTAGATCTAAATATGCCTAGAAAATCTGGATTTCAGTTTTTGGAAGAAATTCGTAATGAACCTAGTATTAATCAATTTCCCGTAATCATCTATTCTACTAGTTCTAATAAATCAGACATAGATATGAGCATCAGCCTTGGAGCTAATTTTTATGCTGTCAAACCCTATAACTTTCATGATTTGACAAGAATGATTCAAGACGTAATAGAAATTGACTGGAAAAATATAAAAATCGACACCAATAATTTTCTTCTAATAAAGTAAATTATTGGTATACTTAAATTAAATCTAAGAATATATAGTGACTACATAATTTTCACTGAATCTTCTTAGTTTAGATAAATCCAAAAAACTACATCTTATCCAAAATCACCTCGTAACCAACCTACTGCATGAGGGATAGAAGCGGCATCCTTTATGGCTTTTTTTTTCAAAAGCCATAAAGATATAGCGTAGAGCCCGACCCGATTTTTTCGGAGGGGCATGCCCAAAAGACATAAAAAAAGGGAATTCAATACTTATTGAATTCCCTTTTTTGTTATATGAACAACCTTACTTATTAGGCTGTGGTGTCATTCTTAAATAGTATTTTATTTTGGTAAATCCTTTTGGGAATTTAGCAGGAATATCTTCGTCCTTGATGGCTGGCGAAATCACTACATCTTGACCGTCTTTCCAGTTCGCTGGTGTAGCTACACTATAGTTTGCCGTCAATTGTAAACTATCGATCACACGTAATAATTCGTCAAAATTTCTACCCGTTGAAGCTGGATAAGTTAAGGTTAGTTTAACTTTTTTGTCTGATCCAATGATAAACACGGAACGAACCGTAAAGGTTTCGTTTGCATTAGGGTGAATCATATCATAAAGTGTGGACACAGCTCTATCTTCGTCGGCTATAATTGGGTATTGTAAGGTCACGTTTTGTGTTTCCTCGATATCTTTGATCCATTTTAGGTGTGACTCAACTCCGTCCACGCTAAGTGCTAAAACTTTCGTGTTTCTTTTTTGAAATTCAGGGTAATAATTTGCTACTGTACCTAACTCGGTCGTACAAACAGGGGTAAAATCTGCTGGATGAGAAAAAAGTACTCCCCAAGAATCCCCTAACCATTCATGAAATTTTATTGTTCCTTGTGATGTTTCTGCAGTGAAATCTGGAGCTATATCTCCTAATCGTATTGTTGCCATGATAATTTTGATTTTTAAATTTCCTTAAAATTAGTTAAAAAAACGCAGACGGCTTATGATTAAAATCATAAATAAAGACTAAAAAGGATTACAATTATATCCACTGAGCTACAAAATACCAAAAAATTAATGTAATAAAGGAAATAGGGATTCCGTAACCTACCATCATACTCGCCAACCGCGGTTTCAAGCCGTAACTTGTTGCCAAAATACTGGCTGTAATATTGGAAGCCATCGCCGTTTCCATCAACACTACATCTATCATGGCTGATTTTTGTTTTAGAATTATAACATAAAGCACAAATATTAAAGTTGGAGTCAAAATTAACTTATACAAGAGTCCCAAACCTAAAAACCGCCAATGCTGACTTTTACTCTCAAAACGCAATTGTAGCCCTACGGATGTCAATGCTAGGGGCGCCATAATACTCCCTAATCCTTTGAATACCGTTTGAAAATTATCATTTAATTCTATCGAAAAAACATTTAACAAACACGCAATTAGGAAAAAGACAAAGGGTGGAAACTTAAAAACACGAACCAACATTTGAATGGGTTTCAAATTATCTTTTGAAAAATAAGTCGCTACAAAAATCCCCAAGGTTGAAAGTACTACAACCGTACCTGGCTGATCTACTAATATGGCCATCTTTAACCCTTGTTCGCCATATAAAGCACTTATTATAGGATACCCCAGAAAAGACGTGTTTCCCAAACCAGCTGTAAGTACTAAACATCCTATCAACTTATTAGACCATCCCCACTTTTTTCCTAAAAAATAAAACAGACCAAAAGCCACAATAAAGGAAATCCAAGCGGAACCTATTGGAAACAGCAACTCGTTACTCCAAGTTAATTTTGGAATATAATACAATACAATAGCTGGTAAACAAACAGTTACTACTATTTTATTAAGTATTTTATAAGCTTCTAAAACAGGGAATTTTTTGATGTTTTGCAGAATGATACCTAATAGTAAACAACCAAAAATGAGAATGATATTGAACATGAATGTGCTTTAAAAAATAAAAGAATACAAATATCCGTATAATTTAAAAAGTAAGCTTGAAAACATTTCTATTATTTTGAAAATTTAAGAAATGCTTATTCATGACTTTATAGAATTACAATAATTTTCATTATTTTTGGTTAACCAATTCAAAAAGCCCTTTATCATGACTCCAACGAATCGCAGAGAATTTATAAAAAAATCAGCAATAGGAATGACGGCAATTCCTTTTATTGATTTTCCGTTTCCTTTATTTCAAGCGGCAGAAACTGATATGGACAGCTTATCTGTAAATGTTTTTTCAAAACATTTACAATTTTTAAATTATTACCAGGCAGGGGAAGCAGCAGCTGAAATAGGATTTGCTGGTTTGGATTTAACCGTTCGCCCAAAAGGTCATGTGGATCCTTTATCGGTTCAAACTGATTTACCCAAAGCGATTCGTGATATTAAAAAAGCAGGTTCAAATTGTAGCATGATCACGACTGCAATTTCAAGTGTCAACAATCCTTTGGACGTTGCTATTATCAAGGCAGCAGCTATAGAAAACATTGGATTTTATAGAACGGATTGGTTCAAGTACACAGAAAACATTTCGATGCAAAATGATTTGCTTCTATACCAAAAAGAAATTAAAAAACTAAGCGAATTAAACAAGCAGTTTGATATTGTAGGCTGTTATCAAAATCATGCTGGAACAACTGTTGGCGCTTCTTTTTGGGAGATTGAAGCTGTTTTAAAAACGGCTAATCCAAACTATTTTGGCACGCAATACGATATACGGCATGCAACGGCTGAAGGAGGTTATTCATGGGTGAATGGACTGCAACTCTTACATTCGCAAATTAAAACTATTGTTTTAAAAGATTTCAAATGGATGAAAATAAACGGAAAATGGGAAGCGACCGATACTCCTATTGGAGAAGGAATGGTTGATTTTACCTCTTATTTTAAACTATTGAAGAAGTACGGTCTAAAACCACCTGTTTCTTTACACCTAGAATACGACTTAGGTGGTGCCGAAAAAGGCAATAAAACCATCACAGTAGATAAAAAAGTAGTTTTTGGCGCAATGAAAAAAGACCTAAATACCGTTCAAAAATTATGGAAAGAGGCGTAGAAATAAATAAGGCACAACGAAAATTTCATTGCGCCTTATTTATTATCAAACATCTGTCTGAGCTTGTTGAAGACAATCTACAAACATAGAAATATTAATTCTTTCTAGCCAATATCTTTTTGTTGATTGCTTTTACCAAAGCGGGTCCTTCATAAATAAAACCAGTGTATAACTGTACTAAACTCGCTCCTGCATCTAATTTCTCAATTGCATCTTCGGCAGTATGGATACCGCCTACTCCAATGATTGGGAAAGCTTTATTACTTTTTTGAGATAAAAATCGAATCACTTCTGTCGAACGTTTCGTCAATGGTTTTCCAGACAATCCCCCCATTTCGGCTTTATTCTCGGATTCTAAACCATCACGTGAAATAGTGGTGTTGGTTGCAATGACACCCGCAATTTTGGTTTCTTTGATAATATCAATAATATCTAACAATTGCTCGTCCGTTAAATCGGGCGCAATTTTTAGTAGAATTGGCTTTTGCTTTGGCTTTGCCACATTCTTATTTTGAAGCGTTTGTAATAATTGTGTCAACGGTTCTTTGTCCTGTAACGCACGTAAATTTGGAGTATTTGGCGAACTTACATTCACTACAAAATAGTCTACATAATCGTAAAGTGCATCAAAACAGATTTCATAATCTGATGTTGCTTCTTCATTAGGTGTTAATTTATTTTTACCGATGTTACCACCAATCAAAACTCCGTTATTGGATTTCAATCGTTCAACCGCTTCTTGAACCCCACCGTTATTAAACCCCATTCGGTTAATAATAGCCGAATCTTCTTTTAATCGAAATAAACGTTTTTTAGGATTTCCCTCTTGTCCAACTGGTGTCAACGTTCCTATTTCAATAAAACCAAATCCAAAATTGGATAATTCTTTGTACAACTTCGCATCCTTATCAAAACCAGCGGCTAATCCTACTGGATTCTTGAATTTCAAACCAAAAACTTCTGTTTCTAATCGTTTGTCATTTACCAAAAACAAGGCTTTGTACAAAGCACTAAAACCTGGAATTTTGGAAGTGAAACGCACTAATGAAAAAGTAAAATAATGAACCTCTTCTGGGTCAAAACAAAAAAATAAGGGACGTAGTAATAACTTGTACATGGATGTTTTTTTAATTCCTGCAAAAATAGTACTATCTAGCCGAAAAAGAAATAGTTAAGAACAATTTTTAAAACCTTTCTTTTCTTTAAATTTCCACTGAAAGTTTAAGATACAAACGTCCATAAAAACCGAAAGTTTCGGTACTTTTAAATAAAAAACAACACTTATGAATTTCAATAAAAACTGGCATCAAAGACATCGTGAAAGCCTTGGATTTGGTAGCCTAATTGCTGACAAAGTAGCGAAAGGAATGGGGTCTTGGCGGTTTATCATTATTCAAACTGTCTTTGTAATCATTTGGATGGGCCTGAACATGGTTGCTTATTTCAAACATTGGGATGCTTATCCTTTTATTCTACTCAATCTTTTATTTTCTACTCAAGCTGCTTATGCCGCTCCGATTATTATGATGGCTCAAAACCGTCAAAGCGAAAGAGACCGCGTGCAAGCACAAGACGATTACAACACCAACAAAGAAGCCAAACTCGAAATTGAAGCGCTTGCCGCAAAATTAAACTCCATCGAAATCGAAAAACTAGATAAGATTATTAGACTTTTGGAGCAGATGAAATAAAAACAAACACAATTTTTACAGATTAACACAGATTATTTTTGAACTTTTGTGGATTGAAAACAAACACGAATTGGCACAAATTTATTTCTAAATTTCCCAAATCAGTGTCAAAAAAAGTAAACACAGATTACACAGATTAACATAGATTTTTTTTTAGATTTCTTTAATTCTTCTAATCACTGTTTAAAAAAACACTCGCTAGAGATTCCTACGGAATGGCAAACTGTGTAGAAAAACTTTGCGAACCACTGTGGTTTCTCTTTGCGAATCTTTGCGGACCAAACTTTTAATTAGACCAAAAAAGGTATCTTTACCACTTCACAAAAAAAACAAATCTATGCAACCTATTATAGACCGTTTCATCAGTTATGTAACGATTGACACCGAATCGGATTCAAAATCAAAAACAACTCCAAGCACTGCCAAACAATGGGACTTAGCAAACAAACTTGTAGCCGACTTGAAAGCTATCGGAATGAAAGATGTTACCATTAATGACAAAGCCTATATCATGGCGACTTTGCCTTCTAATGTTGACCATGAAGTACCAACTATTGGTTTTATATCCCATTTTGACACTAGCCCAGATTTTTCTGGAGCGAATGTAAAACCACAAATTGTTCGCGATTTCGACGGAAAAGACATTATTCTAAATGCTGAGAAAAACATCGTTTTATCACCAAGTTATTTCAAGGATTTATTGCAATACAAAGGGCAAACCTTAATTACTACTGACGGAACAACACTTCTAGGTGCAGATGACAAAGCGGGAATTACCGAGATTGTTACTGCAATGGAGTTTCTAGTCAACAATCCAGATATTAAGCATGGGAAAATCAGAGTTGGTTTCACTCCAGACGAAGAAATTGGTCGTGGAGCACACCATTTTGATGTTGCTCAATTTGAAGCCGAATGGGCATATACCATGGATGGAAGTCAAATTGGCGAACTAGAATATGAAAATTTTAATGCCGCTGGAGCTAAAATAACTTTCAAAGGAAAAAGCGTACATCCAGGTTATGCCAAAGGAAAGATGATTAATTCCATGTTGCTTGCCAATGACTTCATCAATGCTTTACCAAAAGAGGAAACACCACAAGAAACCAAAGGATATGAAGGATTTTTTCATGTTCACCACTTAAACGGAAGTATTGAAGAAACAGTCTTAGAACTAATCATTAGAGACCACAACAAGAAAAAATTCGAGAAACGTAAAGAACTAATCGAAAAAATCACTCGCAAATTCAACAAAAAATACGCCAAGAAATTTGGCGAAAATATTGTCATTGCTGACGTCAAAGACCAATATTACAATATGAAGGAAAAGGTCGTTCCTGTAAAATATATTGTGGATATCGCTGCTAAAGCCATGAAAGAAGTTAATATAAAACCAATCATCAAACCCATTCGTGGCGGAACTGATGGCTGTCAATTATCTTATATGGGATTACCTTGTCCAAATATCTTTGCAGGCGGACATAACTTTCACGGAAAATACGAATATGTACCTGTAGAAAGCATGCAAAAAGCAGTAGAAGTAATTGTAAAAATTGCCGAATTGACTGCTTTACCTGATTATGGATTAGACAAATCTAGGAACTAATTTTTTTTTAAAACCATTAAAAAAAAATACTAACCAATAAGAGATTAAGAAAATTAAGCCTAAATTCTCTTAATCTCTTAATGGTAAAAAAAAAGGCTGTCCTAAATAGAACAGCCTTCTTAATGTCACCTAAATAGTGATTATTTTTTTGCCAATGAAGCACTCATTTCCATAGAAATAGAAGAACGTTCCATTTTCAATTTTCCTGACATCGTTTCGATTACCACAGTAGCATCTCCAAGTTCAGAAACTCTTCCGTGAAGACCGCTTTTAGTAATAATTTTGTCCCCTACTTTCAATGTAGCTTCAAACTCTTTTTCTTGTTTTGCTTTTTTCTGTTGTGGTCTAATCATAAAGAAATAGATAACCACAAACATTAATAAAAAGGGTGCAAATTGACTTAATTGTTCCATGATTTTTTTTTATTTTAAAATTTAATATTAATTACATTAAACCGCGACCGGTTTTTAATAAGGTTTTATTAGCAGTCATTTCTTTGACCAAATTATCCAAAATACCGTTGATAAACACACTACTCTTAGGCGTTGAATATTCTTTAGCTAATTCCAAATACTCATTCAAGGTTACTTTTACAGGAATCGAAGGGAATTTCAATAATTCGCAAATCGCCATCTTTAAGATAATCGTATCCAATTCTGCAATACGATCACTATCCCAGTTCGGCGTTTTATCAGCAAATTGTTGTCCTAATTGTTTTTCGTTCAAGACCGTTTTTCTAAACAAATCTTTAGCATAATCCTTATCCTCAGTATCTTTGTATACTTTTGGCACTCTAAAGTTATCATCCATGATAGGCTTCAATGCTTTCAATTGCTTAATAATTAAAGTATTCACCAACGGAATATCGTCAATCCAAGTCAATTTATCGTCTTCTAAGTGCTCGTATAACTTTTCGTTTGGAACAATTACATGCGTAAACAAATCCACAATCAACTGCTTATCTTCCTCAAAAGATTGCTTTGCATTGCTCATATAATCAATATAATACTGACTCGCTTTTACCGCATTCAGCAACAATACAATATAATCGCCATTCAAATACCAAGAATCAATTTTACGTGTTTCGATAGCAATACTTAGCGAGTTATTTTCAGCTAAAATTTCAAAAACAGCATTATTGATGAATTTTTTGTTGGGATTGCGTTCCGCAGCAGTAACCAAGTGTTTCAAACTTGATTTGTGCAAAAACTCAGCTTCTTTTTTACAAATTTCCATCAACGATGAAATCATGGTAAGATATAAATCCTGAATACTATCTATACTGAAAAAAAGAAATTTTTCTTCTTTCTCAAAATTATCAGAACCATTTTGATGCATCGCATAAATGGATTGCATTACTTTGACGCGAATGTGTCTTCTGTTTACCACCTTGTAAGAACTTTTATTAATTAGAAGGCAAAAGTAGTTATTCCTTTTTTAAAATAAAATTTAAATTTCAAAAAAGAACCAAATCACTAGCAATTATTAGGAGTACCATATTTGGTTACTACTGTTCCCGACGCTTCGGGCTACCTGTGGCCATTCCAATTGAAAACCAAAACAAATCCATACTTAACAATTTAGCATTTAGAAATAAACAAAAAAGCTGTAACCGTTTTAATGATTACAACTTTCTATTATTGTGCTTGCTCTAGTTTGTGGGCACAGGTAAATACCTGCGCCAACCTTTAGATTTGTCTACAAGTTCGAGTCAACGGGTTTTAAAATCAAGATTGGTTCATTTACTTTAATTTCTGGTTTTTAAAATATCTTCATTTTTCACAACCTAACGTCGTGGAAGATAGTAATCAATTGTTGAAATAGAAATCAGCAGTTAATGATGTAGATTCCCAAGGAATTTGCTCTTCTTTAGATTTCTGCATAACTTCAAGTCGTACTTTTTGAAACATTGTATTAACTGGAAAGTTGAAAATCTGAAGGAGAAAAACCAAGTTCTCGTGTTAAGTGAAATAGTTGATTTTTAAACTTATTTTTCATGTTTTAATTTTAAATTATTGACACCTAGCACATAGGCCTCTAAAACGGCTTCAATCGGCCCATTATCATGAGACTTAGCGTCACTAATATAACTTACTATTCATTAAGCTAATATATAAAAAATTCTTACAAATAATTCCACTAAATAAACTTTAGAAACAAATTTTATCTCGCAAGTCCATTTTGCGTGAGGGATTGAGGCGGTATCCTCGTAGTGAAACGGAGAGATATAGCCGAAAGCCCGACGGCAATGACAAAAGGGGCAATTGACAGCAAACTAAATTTGCCCCTTTTGTCATTGCTGGCACGCCCAAAGAACTATTTTTAATCTGGGAATCTATAGCTGTATTACAACTTTACTTTAACAATTAATTATCTTGAAACGGTTATCTTTGCACTTTGAACGGCTTTTAAAGAAATCCGTTTCCTGTACCCAAACTCACTAGTTATTGCTTACTCATGAAAGAATTAGGTTATCTAAATAAATACTTTTCCAAATACAAATACCGTTTTTTGATGGGGATTGTATTTACCATTATAGCGCAGATATTTTCGCTGTTTACGCCCAAGTTGATTAGTAAATCGTTTCAAGCCATCGAAAATTTCTCCAAGGATAAATCGATTCCTACGTCGGTGTTACAAGCGGAGTTAATCAATAATATTTTGTTGATTATTGGCACGACTATCATTGCGGGTTTCTTGACTTTCTTGATGCGTCAAACCTTGATTGTGATGTCTCGTCATGTTGAATTTGACCTGAAAAACGAGGTGTTTAAACAATACGAAAATCTGACACAAAACTTTTATAAAAAGAATAGAACGGGCGATTTGATGAACCGCATAAGCGAGGATGTTTCCAAAGTGCGGATGTATGTTGGGCCTGCGGTGATGTACACTATCAACACCATTTTTCGATTTGCCATCGTGATTTTGTATATGTATAATGTATCGCCGCGATTGACGCTATATACGCTATTGCCTTTACCATTATTATCTTATGCAATTTTCAAACTGAGTACTGAAATCAACAAACGCAGTACTGTTTTTCAGCAATATTTGTCTAAAGTTTCGAGTTTTTCTCAAGAAATATTCTCGGGAGTACGTGTGATTAAAGCGTACTCGCTAGAAAATCAACACCAAAATAACATGGTCGATTTGGCTCATGAGAGTAAGAGCAAGAGCTTGGATTTGGCACGAGTGCAATCGTTGTTTGGGCCTTTGATGATGGCGCTTATTGGGATTAGTAACTTGGTGGTTATTTATTTTGGTGGTTTGATGTATATTGAAGGAACGATAAAAAGCATTGGAACGATTGCCGAATTTATCTTATATGTCAATATGTTGACTTGGCCGGTGGCTTCGTTGGGTTGGGTTTCGTCGATGGTTCAAGAGGCGGAAGCGTCGCAAAAACGATTGAACGAGTTCTTGAAAATTGAACCCGAAATCACGAATACTAATCCGGAACATTCTGTTATTGAAGGGGCTATTGCTTTTAAAAATGTGACTTATACTTATGAAGACACGAATATTGTGGCTTTGCAAAACATTAGTTTTACGGTCAATAAAGGGGAAACTCTGGCGATTTTAGGAAAAACAGGATCTGGAAAATCGACTATTTTGTCTTTGATTTCGCGTATTTATGATGTGAGTAAAGGCGAAATTGAGATAGATGGTCAAGAAATTAGCAGTTTGAATTTGTATGATTTGCGCAACAGCATTGGGATTGTACCGCAAGATGCTTTTCTGTTCTCGGATTCGATAAAAAACAATATCAAATTTGGGAAAGAAGACGCAACGGATGAAGAAGTCTATCAAGCGGCCAAAAACGCTGTGGTTCACAAAAATATTTTAGGTTTCAAAAACAAATATGACACCGTATTGGGAGAACGAGGGATCACCCTTTCGGGCGGTCAAAAACAAAGGGTTTCTATCGCTAGAGCGATTATAAAAAACCCTCCTATTTTACTTTTGGACGACTGTTTATCAGCAGTGGATACTGAAACCGAGGAAAAGATTTTGAATAACCTTTTTGAAATCTGTAAAGACAAAACTACTATTATTGTAAGCCACAGAATATCCTCAGCCAAAAATGCCGACAAAATAATAATAATCGATGAAGGTAAAATTATTCAACAAGGTTCTCATAACCAGTTGATAAATGAAGAGGGCTACTATGCATCCTTGTACTTAAAGCAACTTTCGGAAAAAGAATTGCTTTAATTGTTGTTTAATAACTATTTTTTTAGGATTTTTGGTTACGATTTAATAACCATAAATTGTCAGAAAGGATTATGAGAGAAAATGATATGTTAGAAAAAGAAGAAATTTTTTCTAAAGTTTTACGTGCTGGGAGAAGAACTTATTTCTTTGATGTAAGAGCAACTAAAGCCGACGATTACTATATAACGATTACCGAAAGTAAAAAGTTCACTGAAGAAGATGGTTCTTTTCACTTCAAAAAACACAAAATATATTTATACAAAGAGGATTTTACCGCTTTCTCTGAAATTCTTGAAGAAATGACTTCGTATGTCTTGAACCACAAAGGCGAAGAGGTAATCTCTGAAAGACATCAAAAAGATTTCAAAAAAGAATATATTACGGGTAAAGCAACAACTGAAGAAGCTGTATTACCACAAACTTCAACTTTTACGGATATTGAATTTGACGATATTTAATCGGATTTTCTTTTAGTATTCAAAAAACAAAAAGTCTAAAAACGAGTTCGTTTTTGGACTTTTTGTTTAATAGGCTTTTTTAAAATGTTAATATAAATGATTTTAACACAATAAAAACAACTGGCATTGGAGAGACTGCTAAAAAATTTTTAAATTGCAAAAATCTAGAAATAAGGTAGCATTTCTTATAATCAAATAATCCTTTTTAAAAAATAGTATGAATACAGATTACCTCATTAAAATATTTGAAAAATACGCAAATCTATACGCCGAAAAAACAATTGCATGGACGATGTCTAATGGAATTAAAGTCCTTTTTATTGCAATCGGCGCTTTAATTATACATAAAATCCTTGTTCGATTCATAGCCAAAGCAGTACGGATTGCTGTTCGCCCAGAGAAACATCTAAGCAAGGAAGCTGAAGAAAAAAGAGAAAACACCTTAATTCAAATTTTCACTACCACTTCCAAAATAGTTATCATCACTATAAGCTCATTAATGATCTTAAGTGAATTTGGAATCGAAATTGCTCCTATTATTGCTGCGGCAGGAATTGTAGGTTTGGCTTTTGGTTTTGGTGGTCAATACCTTATTCGAGATGTTATTACAGGGCTTTTTATTATTCTAGAAAACCAGTATCGAATAGGAGATGTTGTGAAATTTGACACATTAGGTGGTTCTGTAGAAAATATTAGTTTACGCAAAACTACACTTAGAGATATTGACGGAACAGTTCATCACATTCCGCATGGTGAAATAAAAACAGTTTCGAATCTATCTAAAGATTTTGCAAGAGTCAACCTTGACATGGGGGTAGGATACAGTACTGACTTAGATCACTTAATAGATGTCATCAACCGAGTAGGAAATGATCTTGCTAATGATCCCGTATTAAAAGAACATATTCTCAAAGCACCGCAATTTTTGCGTGTTAATGATTTCGCTGACTCTGCAATTATTGTAAAAATATTAGGAGAAACAACTGGTAGCAAACAATGGGAAGTCACTGGTGAACTCCGAAAAAGATTAAAAATCGCTTTCGACAAAGAAGGAATTGAGATTCCATTTCCACAAATGGTGGTGCATCAGGCAGCTAAATATAACACAGATTTAAGTGAACTAAAAAACTAGGCACAACCCGAGCGAAAGCGAACAGGTGAAGCAATTTCACGAATTGGCACTAATTCTTTGCGGATAAAATAAACACAGATTAATGCAGATTTATTTTGATTATTTCTTTTTTTAGATTTTTCAAATTTCTCTAATCAGTGTTCCAAAAACTTTGATTTATTTTGATTTAAAAACAGATACAAATTGCACCAATTTTCACTAATTTCTCCTTTTTCATTTCTTTAATTTCTCAAATCTGCGTTCCAAAAAAAGATTCCAATCCAATTCTTTTATACTCTTATATTTCTTATATGGTTTAAAAAAAATCGTAATACATTACTTTTTATTTATATCTAGTCTGAATATCAATTTCAAACACCGCCCACTGAAACACAACTGAACCGCCAATAAATCGGTATATTTGAGTAATACAATTCCTTGGTAAAGATGTCAAAAGAAATTAATATCCCGCAACATATCATCGGACTCACTGATGCCGAAGTACTCCAATCTCGAAAAGAATTTGGAGCCAACGAGCAAGTCCATAAATCCCAATACAAATGGTGGAGCGCGATTATAGATATTCTAAAAGAACCGATGTTGCTATTATTAATAGCAGTTACAATCATTTATTTTGTTTTGGGCGAAAACAGTGAAGCTTATTTCATGTTAGCAGCTATCATAGCGGTTTCGAGTATTTCTTTTTTTCAAGACAATCGCAGCCGTAAAGCCATTGAGGCTTTAGAGAAATTGACAGAACCCCTCAGTACCGTTTACCGTAATGGACTGGCAATAAAAATACCAACCAAAGACATTGTTATCAACGACTTGGTCATTGCCGAAGAAGGAACCACCGTCAATGCCGACGGCGAAATAGTACACAGCAATGACTTTTCGGTCAACGAATCCACTCTTACAGGAGAAGCCTACAGCGTTTTCAAATCGGATCAAACAGAAAACAAAAACGTTTTTAGCGGGACATTGGTCGCAACTGGATTGGCTGTTTTTCACGTTACCGCTATTGGAAACCAAACCAAAATGGGGCAATTGGGAACCGCTCTTTTAGACGCAAAAGAAGAACCGACACCACTACAACTCCAAATCGAGAATTTTGTCAAAGGAATGGCTCTCATCGGGATTATTGTATTCCTGTTGGTTTGGGGTGTTTATTTTTATAAAACGCATGACATTCTCAATAGTTTACTAAAAGGACTCACATTGGCAATGTCTATTTTGCCTGAAGAAATTCCGGTCGCTTTTACCACTTTTATGGCGTTAGGTTCTTGGAGATTGATGAAAGAAGGAATCATCATCAAGAAAATCAGAACTGTAGAAACCCTAGGAAGTGCCACGGTAATCTGCACCGATAAAACGGGAACCATCACCGCGAACAAAATGGTTTTACAATCAGTCTATGCGTTTGCAGCCAATCAATTGTACGACAAACAAAACTGGAATACTCCCGAAGCTCAAAAAGTAATTGAAATTGCCATGTGGGCGAGCGAACCCGTGCCTTTTGACCCAATGGAAAAAACACTCCACAAAGTGTACGAAGCGAACACAACTGCAGACCAACGTAGAGAATTTAATTTCGTTCACGAATATCCGCTCGAAGGCAAACCGCCAATGATGACGCATGTATTTGAAAATGCTACAAAACAAAGAATCATAGCCGCCAAAGGAGGAGCTGAAACGATTTTAAAAGTCAGCAACCTCAACACGATCGATAAAACAACCATCCAAAATACGATTACTAAATTATCATCCGAAGGATACCGCGTTCTTGGAGTCGCACAATCTCGTTTCGAATCCAATAATTTCCCCGAAGATCAACAAGATTTACCTTTCGAATTCTTGGGTTTAGTCGTGTTTTTCGATCCTCCCAAACCAAACATTCAACAAGTTTTTGAACAATTTTATGAAGCCGGAATCCAGGTTAAAGTAATTACGGGAGACAATAGTCCGACAACCCAATCTATTGCCAAAAGTGCCGGAATAACCAATACCAATCAAGTCATGGAAGGCGAGGCGATTATGAAATTGGATGATGCACAACTTATCAAGTCCATCCACAGCAACGTTTTGTTTACTCGCATGTTTCCAGAAGCAAAATTGGCGGTCATCAACGCACTCAAAAAAGACCACCAACTCGTTGCCATGATTGGCGACGGAGTCAATGATGGCCCCGCTTTAAAATCGG
This sequence comes from Flavobacterium ovatum, assembly GCF_040703125.1. Classification (NCBI taxonomy): domain Bacteria; kingdom Pseudomonadati; phylum Bacteroidota; class Flavobacteriia; order Flavobacteriales; family Flavobacteriaceae; genus Flavobacterium; species Flavobacterium ovatum. The sequence goes on along the minus strand of NZ_CP160035.1, from coordinate 1,965,982 downwards.
CTCACATTGGTATCGCCATGGGAAAAAAAGGCACAGAAATTGCCAAAAGCGCCGCCGATATTATACTAGTCGATGATGATTTATCCAAAATGATTGTCGCTGTAGCCGCAGGAAGACGTATTTATACCAACATCAAAAAAGCAGTACAATACATAGTATCCATCCACATCCCCATCATTCTAACGGTTTCACTTCCGTTATTTTTGGGATGGATTTATCCCGATATTTTCACACCTGTTCATGTGATTTTCCTCGAAATGATTATGGGACCTATGTGCTCGATTGTATATGAAAATGAACCTGCCGAAAAAAACAGCATGAAGCAACCCCCAAGACAACTTGGAAAAACATTTTTATCACTAAAAGAAATGGGATTAAGTGTAATACAAGGACTTGCTATCACTCTGGGGGTACTATTTGTGTACCAACTAACAGTTCAAAACGGTGGTACTGAAAACCTCACAAGAACGATGGTCTTTACCACTTTAGTTTTATCAAATATCATTTTATCACTGGTCAATCGTTCGTTTTACTACTCGGTATTTGCTTCCTTAAAAAACAAAAACAACATGATGGTTTTCATGAATAGTCTGACCCTAATCCTACTCGCCATGATAGTTTATATTCCCCTATTCGCAAATTTCTTCAAAGTAGTCCCCCTAGATTGGAATCACATTTTGACTTGTATTTTAGTAAGCGGTGTATCAGTTCTTTGGATTGAAATATACAAATGGTTTAAGAGAATTAAAAATATTTAGGAGCTATTTCCCGCTCCCGACGCTTCGGGGATATCGGGGCTAGGGCATTTGGCACACAACAACATTCGTTTTTTCGAATTCAATTGTTTTTTAAAAATTACAAATTGCACTAATTTAAAATCCTAAATATTCTTATAGGGATAATACAATCAAGAATACAACTGATAATTGGTCTTAATCAAACCTTCAATGTCAAGAACATTATTTTTCTTATATTTATAAGTCAGTTTCAAAAATAGATAAGCAGTAATTAAAGCATCCCCCAAAGCAGTGTGACGATCGTGTTTTTTGACATTATAAATGGCACACAATTCATCCAGTGAATACATTTTTTTGAAACGATCCCCAGCTGCTAATTTTTTATGGATAAAATTGGTATCTAATTGTTTTGAACGAATAGTTCCCCCTCCTATTCTACGCAACGCTTTGGTCATCATTGTGATATCAAATTTGGTATGATGCGCCACGATAATCGCATCATCCAGATATTCTAAAAACTGAATAAGTGCTTCTTCTTCACTTACTTTAACTTCGGTTCCATCTCTACGAATACCATGAATTTTAACCGTTTCTTTGTTGAATATATCTTGCTTAATATATACTTCAAAGGAATCCGAAACCTGAATTTTATTATTTTTTATAGCAACAGCGCCTATGCATAAAATACGATCATTGTCATAATCAAAACCGGTAGTTTCAGTATCCAAAACTACAAAACGTATATCTTCAAAACTATTATAGCCCTTACAGTTCCGAACAGTTTCGATGTGTTTTTTCCAAAAAGCGGGATGATTTTTTCTTTTAAAAATTTTAAACATAGTCTATTGAATTAATGCTACATTAAATCGGGTTGTAAGCGATTCTTGGATGTTTTTAATCGGCTTGAAGCAACTTTTTAATTTCAACCGATCGGCTTTACTTAAATTATTAATATCTACAAACTTACCACCATCATTATTGGCTAATCCTTGTAGAGTTCTAAATTGTAATAAAATTTTAAACGCATTGGCACAAGACTCAAAAAAGTCACGATTTTGAGGCTCTACTTCCATCAGTTTTTCATACCGTGCAATCGTATTGTTAATTTTGAGATTATGATGTAAGGAAAAGATTCGAGCGGCATCTACCAGCGGACGAATGGCTCTACTCTTAATATCAAATTGGTCTTTGTGCTCCCCATCTTGCTCTACTAAAAACTGCTTAAAAAACCCTAATGGCGCAGGATTATTCAGTGTAGCTTTACTCAAAAAACTTAAGAATATTTCTTTATCCTTAATATAACGAAACACACTATCAGACATCTGATTATACAAATCTTTATCACCGTCAATATATTCAAAATCAAAGAAAATAATGCTTAATAAAATTTTATCAGAGGTAGGGTGATTCACCCAATCTTTAAATTGTTTTTTCCATTCCTTCAATGAGTTACACCATTTTGGATTACTCGCCATAATATTTGCAGGGCAATACTCAAATCCTACCGTGTTTAGTTTTTCCGTGACCTTAGTTGACAGGTTCAAGAAATACTCTTTTACTTTTGGATAATCCTCCTCTGGTACATTTTCAAAAACTAAAGCATTATCTTGGTCGGTAATCAATAATTGCTCTTTTCTTCCTTGACTTCCCATCGCTAACCAAGTGTAAGCTACTGGAGGTTGCTCGCCCATTTCTGCAATACTCAACTTAATAATTCTTTTGGTAATAGCAGTATTGATTTCAGAAATGACTTTAGTAATAAAATAAATAGGGATTTCTTGTTCCAAATAACCACTAGTCAATTCTGACGCCTGTACCCGTATATAACGTAGCGTTTCTACATCTTTAGCATATTTAATTTCACGAATCAAGAAAATCGGGTTATTACCTTGAATAATATTCAGATCGTGATCTCCTAAAACTCCTATTAATTCCGAAGTGTTTGTTCCGTCTTTTGTAATACAAATATGGGAAACCTTATGCTTCAAAATGGCTATTTGTGCTTCGGCAACTGTTATTTTTTCAGGAAAAGTAATGACTGGTGAGGTCATAATTGCACTTACTTTATCCTCAATTAAAAATAAACCTGTTCCTATTTTAATACGAATATCTTTGTCGGTAATAATACCCATTGGAATCTTATTATCTGCTACAATAATCGAATTCACTTTGGCTGTACTCATGATTTGGCAAGCTTCTTTAATGCTAATTTCCTCCGTACACATAACGGGATTCTTAGTATATTTAGCGGATTGCACTTCGGCAAAACTATTTTCTACTTTTTGAACAGAGGCCACATTTGCGAACAATTTTCCTTTATGTTTATCCGAAAAAGGATCACGCGTATTGGTTGCAAAACTCGCTAATAAAAACTGACTCACTTTAGGGTAATTCGCAATAATATCATGAAATAAACTTATAGGAATTCCATATAAAATCACCTCTTCATTTGCGGAAGCTCCCATGAGGTAATTTTCATTCATAATCAACGGACGTAAACCAAACAAATCTCCTTCATCGCAAATATCTAAATTTTGCTTTTCATTATTTACAAATCGATACAAACGAATTGAGCCTTGATTGATAATATAAAAATGTTCGTGTGGAATATCGTCTTGATTGAAGATAATTGTATCTTTTTCAAAATACTGAATTTCAACACTTTTAGCAATCTCCAAAAGTGTTTGTTTTGAAATTAAATTAAAAGGTGGATAATCTTTTATAAAATCATATATACGTTCAGCTATAGTATTCTTCATGAATGGTGGTTTAGATAAAGCAAACAATTGTACTTACAATGTTTATGTGCATCAGATTGTAAATTTAAAATATTACTTTTAATTATAGCACTGAAAAAGCATTCGTTTTTTATTCCAATTCTATAAACTCTCAAAAAAGTATTCCTTATTTTTGTTGGAAACGAATTCGCTAATTATTTTCAATGTTAAAACTTCTAAATATGCAACCACATCTTCTTATCATTCCAGGACTTGGAGGCTCTGGAGTCAATCATTGGCAACGACTTTGGCATAAAAAATATCCCAACTCAAATATGGTTGAACAAGAAGATTGGGAAAAACCAATACTTGACAAATGGTTAGCAAAATTAAACGAATCTATTCAGGAGCTCCAACAGCCTACAATACTAGTTGGCCATAGTTTAGGCGCTATTTTGATAACACTATGGGCCAATCAATTTCAAAATAAAAATATTGTAGGTGCTTTATTAGTAGCACCCGCTGACGTTGACTCTTCGGAACATACTCCAGATATCCTTTGGAATTTCGCCCCTATACCTTTTAATAAATTAACATTTCCATCCCTGGTAATTACAAGTACTAATGATCCATATGTAAGTACAGAACGAGCTGAATTCTTATCCAAAAGCTGGGGAAGTCAATTTACAACTATTGGACCTAAAGGACATATCAATAGCGAATCTAATCTTGGTATTTGGGAAGAAGGACAAGATTACTTAAAGTCCTTTGTAGAAAACTTATAGTTATCCAATTCTCAATCCATTTTCGATTTTCACATCTGGAGCCAGCAATACTATATCGCCAGCATCACCCACGGCTCCAAGCACCAAGCAGTCGCTCAGAAACTTTCCTATTTGTTTCTTAGGAAAGTTCACAACAGCTACAATTTGACGACCTACTAATGCTTCTTTTGTATAGCGCTTAGTTATTTGCGCAGACGATTTTAGAATTCCGATTTCGTTGCCAAAATCAATTATCAATTGATAGGCGGAATTTTTCGCTTCCCGAAAATCATTTGCTTCTAAAATAGTTCCCACATGCATGGCTACTTTTTCAAAATCTTGCCAACTAATCATCTTTTCTATATTTTAATTTAAATTTACTTTTTTAACCGCATAAAACAAGGCATTTTTTATAACTTTAAACTCTAAAACAATTCTACCATGGCTCGAATCGAATCAAACATGCTCGCATTAGGGACTAAAGCTCCTGACTTTTACCTAAACGATAGAACTTCTGAAACTAAAAATTTCAATTTTAGTGATTGTAAAGGTGAAAAAGGAACGCTCGTTATGTTCATCTGCAACCATTGTCCTTTTGTGCATCATGTTATAGAAGAGGTTGTTCGCATAGCCAATGATTATCGAGTTCAAGGTCTCGGAATCGTTGCAATTTCTAGCAATGATAGTATTAATTTCCCTCAAGACGGACCAGAGTTAATGACCGAATACGCATTTGAAAATAGTTTTGAATTCCCCTATCTATTTGATCCGACACAAGAAGCAGCCAAAGCCTATCAAGCGGCTTGTACTCCTGATTTTTATTTGTTTGACCAACAAGATCTGTTGGTTTATCGTGGTCAAATGGATGACAGCAGACCCGGAAACGGAATTTCAATAAGCGGCAATGATTTACGCGGTGCAATTGACAGCGTTTTATACAACCGTGTTATGAATCCCAACCAAAAACCTAGTATTGGGTGTGGAATTAAGTGGAAGTAAAATAGTACTTAATTTTTATTAGACCGTCATATATTGGCAGACTAAAGATTTATCTTTGACAAAATTAATCCAATTAAGATGTCAAAATTAATCTATTTCAAAAGGTATTTGTATGTGGTGGACCGTTTAAGAAGTCTACCTTCAAATTTTGCAAGTTTACAAAAATATGTGATTGACAAACTTCAAAAAGACGAAGTTGACACTGATTTTGAGTACGCCATCAGAACATTTGAGCGGGATAAAAGCGACATAGATGCACTTTTCGGAATTGTAATTCAATACGATCGCAAAGACAAAACCTATTTTATTGACGAAGACGAAATCGAAGACCAATCGGTAACCCGCATGATTGATGCGTTTTCTATTCATCATGCTTTGCAGGAAGGTAACAAATTATCTCCAAGCGTATTCCTAGAAAAACGAAAATCGTTAGGAACAGAGCATATTCACGGCATTATACATGCAATCCAAAACAATTTCATTTTAAAATTCACCCATCAAAAACACTGGGAAGATTTCACAACCCAACGTATCGTAAAGCCAATTGCCATCAAAGAATCACAACAACGATGGTACTTAGTAGCTCTTGATAAAAAAGATGAAGTAATTAAAACTTTTGGAATGGACCGAATTTCAAATTTGATTGTTACGGATACCAAGTTCAAACCCATTCCTTACAATGTCGAAAAAGAATTCAAAGACGCTTTTGGAGTTGAAACGTATGAACCTGCCACAAAAATAGTTTTGGAATTTACAAAAGTACAAGGCAATTACGCCAAAAGTTTTCCCTTGCACGATTCCCAACATATTTTAGAAGAAAATGAAGAACGGGTTTTATTAGCCATTTTTATCCATCCTACCCATGACATTATCATGGAGATTCTAAAATTGGGTGCAGAAGTAAAAGTTATTGAACCAATTTTTTTGCAAAATGAAGTAAAAAATAGGATTGCCGAGATGGGGAAATTGTATCAATAAATGGAATGTTTTTACATTTTTAATTCAATATATAACAAAACCAATTATGACAATTGAAGAAATTAAACGAGAAATACGTAGTACATATCCTCTTTGGAAAGCAACTGATTCATCATTCGATGGTGAAAAAGTAGCTGGAATACATGAAGTGTATATTCAAGAACTAATCTCAAACTATTGTGAGTCTAAAGACTATCAAGTACAAGGATTTCCTTTTGAAAAAAGAGAACTAGGTAAAACAAAACCCGAATATGATGAAGATTATTTTACTTGGGAACGATATGAAATGTATACTGATTATTTGTGTTTGGAAAAAGAAGATGTTTTGGAAATAAAGTTTTTTTATTCTAATACTTTTTGGCCCGATTTTATTTCTACAAAAGACGACATTCTACAAAATATAAATTGTAACATTAAAAATAATCTTTATGACGAAGAATTTTAAAATCCAAACAAGTAACCTTAAATAATAGATATATGAATATTGTAAAATTAAATGGCAGTAAAGTAGAACTTCGCAAAAATACGGGGTCTCTTATTAGAACAATTGTAAGTAGTGGCGCCGTTGATGCGGACATCAACAATGATGGTTCTTTGATTTTAGTAACTACAGATAAAGGAAAAGTAGAACTACGCAAAGAATCAGGATCATTAATTAGAACTATAACAAGTAGTCACGCCTTGAGAGCAAAATTTAGTGGTAGCGAAATTTTAGTGACTACCGATAAAGGTAAAACAGAAGTGAGAAAAGAAAGTGGTTCTTTGATTAGAACTATTTAAGTAATAGCTATTAATATTTAACCAAACAAAAATCAAGATTAAAATATGAATAATTTAAAAATACTGCTTTCACAAACTAATTCTTTGTTAAATAATTATGAAAAATTAGCGAAAATAACTGGAGAAAATTTCAATATTTTTTCTGTTATGGGAATGGAAAGCAATGAAGTAAAAACACATTCAGCCATAATTGGAGAATTGCTAAATCCTAAAGGAAGTCACGGTTTAGATGAAGTTCCATTGAAATTGTTTATTGAACAAATTACATCTGGATTGAATAATGTCGAAAACCCAATTGATCTTAATTCTAAATTTAGTTTAGATACTAAAAATTCACATTCAATAGTTGAGGAACACGCGGGTATTATAAATGAAGATAAAACGGAAGGCGGGAGAATAGATATTGTAATAAAAGATAAAGCAAACAAAGCAATTTTAATTGAAAATAAAATCTACGCTGGCGAGCAAGAAAATCAATTACTAAGATATAACAATAAATATCCAGATGCTCCAATTTTATTTTTAACACTGAATGGAAATCCTCCATCATCTGTTGGAGAAAAAATGACGCTAAATGAAACCTATTTTTTGATTTCATATAAAAAAGATATTATTGAATGGCTTGAAAAATGTCTAAAAGAAGCTGTAAAATTCCCGATGCTCAGAGAAGTAATTCAGCAATATATTTATTTATTAAAAAAATTAACCCATCAAACAACTAACAATCAAATGGCAGCAGAAATAAAAGAAATTATTAAAGCAAATTATTTAGCAGCAAAAGAAATCCATAATAACTTCAATAAGGTAAAACAGGAAGTTTTAGAAAGTTTTTGGAATGATCTCGAAAGAGAATTAAAAAATGACGGTAAAATTAAAAACGAAGGATGGGAAGTAAAAACAGATACATTTTCGTTTCAAAATCAATTTCGCTATTTGTTAATTTATTCTAAAGCAGCAACAGATAAATGTTATTTCTATTTCAGATATAATATAAATACTTTTGAAACTCTTTGTGGAATTATTATTAATCGAGAGATTAACTTAGATAATATAAAAGAGTTTACTGGAAAGGAAATTAATGAAATTCTAGGATTAGACAATTTAAAATCAGCTAAAAATTCAGTAATATATTCAAGTATGTCGTATGCAAATTTCAACAATGATGGTGAAATTTTAAAAATGTTATCAGTAGAGGAAAAGAAAAAATTGATTAATGAATATTCAGAAAAAATTCTTGAGTATGTATTTAATAACGAACATCTTTTTAAAAAAATTTCTGACTACTTAAATAGTGATGAATTCAAGCAAAAATTTGAAAAACACTCAGCAAATAACTAAATAAAATCTAAGATTAAAGAATTTTAATTTTATAAAAAAGACCCGATAGCGTCACAAAATGGCGTTATTGGTTTTTAATTTTGTGTTATAATATAAACCATAAAAGTAGTTATGACAAAATTTAAAGACATTCCAACAGATTCGGAGACAAAAACAGTCTTTTCAATACCCGGTTTTTTAGATAATTATGAAGTTGTATATGAGTCCTGGATTTGGAATCATATTTCAGCGCAAAGTGTCATATTTTACAAAGATGATGTAACACATTTATCAGATGTAGATTTAAAAAAAATGGTAGATCCCAAAAATAAATTTCCAAATATGACTTTAAGCAGAAAGACAGAGAAATATGTATTTATAAATTTCAATTTTGAATGTACAGATTAATTGTAATTATTTTTTAAAACGTCATAGAATGGCACTCTCTAAAAATATATTTGTAGCTTAAATGAGTTTAATATTATGAGTTTAATGGACAATAAAAACAAACAGCAAAAACAAATTATTTGTCATTCTGGCGGAGCAATTGGAGCTGATACTTTTTTTGAAGCAATTGGAGAATTATATGGTGTAAAAACAATGGCTTATTCCTATAAAACACCCTATCACAAGAGTAAAAACAAAGTTGAAATTAGTGAATTAGATTTCCTTAAAGGTGTTCAAAAAGTCGAAATTGCCCAAAAAACATTAAAGCGAAAAACATTTCATAAACACTTGAATTTACTGTCAAGAAATTGGCAACAAATCAAAAATGCCAAACAGATTTTCGCAGTAAGTAAAATCATTTTTAAATCTGGAGTAGAATGTGTTTCAGGCGGTACAGGTTGGGCAATTCAAATGGCAATTGATACAAAAAAGGAGGTTTTTGTATTTGACCAGGAGCAAAACACTTGGTTTAAATGGTCGTATACTAAAGCAAAATTCTATACCTTAAAAACTGCTCCGAAAATAACAAAAAGGGATTTTGCTGGTATTGGTGCCCGAAAAATAAAACAAAATGGAATTAGAGCGATTGAAGAATTATATAAATTAAGTTTTAATAAACAGTAATATGAAACAAATAATAATTGAACTTTCAGATGAACAGCATGATATAATGACAAGTCATTTACAAAAGGGGACAACTTTGAATATTAATAATGAAACTTTTTCGGGTTTTGAATTTCGTTTAAAATGTGTTGAAGGAAACCTTTCTTCTTGGGTAGAAATTGAAATGAATGGAGTTGTTGATTTAGGTGAAGTAAATTGGGAAATTAAATAAATTCTGACTCTACACTCCTGTTAAAATGTTTTGAAGAGAATATTGAATCTCAATCCATAGGGATTTTCAAACATTATTAATGATTTCATCAACTTTAGGTACATACTGAATTTACTAGGTAGAACTTGAGTTTACTTGAATTAATTTGGTTTGAAATAAAAGTCGTTTATCAATTTATAAAATATTAAATAATTTAAAAATTTGACTTTGCATTTCTTCTTTTATAGCAATTGATTGATGCAATATGGAATGGTTATAAAAAACAAAAATAGATTAATTTTTATAAGATTTATAAGTTAAATTTGATGACTTGTGCGAAAAATTTGAGATAGAATTAAATCATCACGAGGCCTTGAGCGATGCTAGGGCTTGTGGGGAGCTTTTTAAAATGTTTTTAGATAAATAATAATTATGACAGAAATAACTAATTTATTACAACAGGTTTCAATCATTCAAAAGAAGTATGATGAAATCGCTATGATTACAGGAGAAAATTTTAATATTTTTTCAATTCTTTCAATGGAAAGAAGAGAAGTAAAAACCCATTCTGCATTTTTGGGCGAATTATTAAATCCTAAAGGAAGTCACGGTTTGAAAGATTTGTTTTTAAAACTTTTTATAAAAGAAGTTTGTGGAGATAATTTAAATGAGTTTGAAACAGCTTCTGCAAATGCTATTACCGAAGAATATATTTCTGTAATTAATGAAGACAAAACTAAAGGAGGAAGAGTTGACATAGTGATAAAAGACGCTAAAGGAAACGTAATACTAATAGAAAATAAAATTGATGCTTATGAACAAGAAAATCAACTAATTAGGTATAGAAATGCTTATCCACAAGCAAAGATTTTATTTTTAACTTTGACTGGATATGATTCAAATACAGCATCAGAAGTAGACAATAATCAAAAAGATTATATATCTATTTCGTATAAAGAACAAATTGTTGATTGGCTTGAATTTTGTTTAAAAGAAGCTGTAAATCATCCAATGCTTAGGGAAGCAATAAAACAATATATTTATCTAATAAAAAAATTAACAAATCAAACAACACACCAAAACATGGAAAATGAGATTTTAGATAAAATTTTAAATAATCCCCAAAATTTAGAAAGTGCTTTGACAATTACTGGGATTGGGACTGAAAAAATTAAATTGGAAATTTGCAAAAGACTTATTAGTAAAATAAAAGACAAAATAGGAAAAGATTTAACAAGCGAAAATTATGATGATACAGTGCCATATGGTAAATATGAGTCAGGAATGTGGTTTTCTAAAAATACTGATTTCAAGATTGGAGTTTTACTTTTTTTTAATAATAATTTTAATTTAGAATTGGGAATAGATGTTAATTCTGATGATGGTGAGATAAGACAAAGCATAAGAGAAATAAATGATAGTCAAACAAATTGGGTTAAAAGGGATGCGGAATTTGACAAAAACTTCAATAATCTTAAGTGGGAAGAGGTATTAGAAGAAAACAATGTTAATGAAATTGTGATTAAAATTAACCAGCTTATAGAAGTTGTAAAAGAAATTAAAACAGAGAAAAGTTAAAGTTATTTTCTCTCATTAATTTTACAAACGGCACACCTCAAAAGTGTGCCGTTTTAGTGTTATTTCAAAACTAACCTCGTGCTTTTTGATTTCAATAAAATAAAAGTATGCCTAAAATAAAAATAAATACTTTCGGTGAAGGAATAGAAATTCGGCAACTGCAATTGGAATCAGAAACTTATCATCATTGGAACTCCATTGCGACTAGAAAAAACATCCTTCTTACTGATTTACTTTTAGATCCATTTTTTTATTATGGTTTAAAAGATAGAAGATATAAAGAACTATCGGATATCAATGCTAATGTAGTCAGCGGAATGGTCAACACTCCAAAAAGTCTTATCGAAATATGGTTTAATCGCCGAAAAGTATTGAAAATTCAATCTCAGGAATTGTTTAATGAAATGTTGTTGTTTCCTTTATTTAAAGTGGAGAAGAATCATAATTTTTTAACCAATACATTAGAAAATGGAATTTATGTAGTTCAAAAAACGATTGGATTAATAAGTTCAAATCAACTCGAAATCACTTCTCAGCAATTGAGTATAGACGATTTTACCTTTAATATGTCTGAATTCAATAACCATCAATTGGTAGCCCATATAAAATATCAAAACCAAAATTTAAATTTTATTAAAAATGACACCATAATTACATATCAAAATGCTTTTGAGATAAAATAAAATTTTAAACCGCCGCACTTTGGCATACTACCTTGCTTTCTTTGTCTTTTAAAAAAACAAGATGAACAAAAGCAACCAGCAAACTAAAAGTGAATTGTCCGCTTCAATGATTTTGGAAATTGATTTGAAAAGCAATTACGAAGAATATCTTATAGACATACATCATTCATTTATAAAAGAACTACTCAATAACAGCAAACTCTTAGCTAAAACAAAAACGGCAATAGAAAACCCAGAACAAGCTTTAATTGGCTTTGCCATTGCCTCAGGAAATGCAAGAGCTTCAAAGGCGATTGAATTGGCACTTTTACCACTTTTAGTGAATCTCCATAAAAATATCTTTTTGCATATATCTTGCTATTCCACCGAATTAAGCATTGATGAAGTTGGAATTATCAACGACTATATTCAAGAAAAATCGGGTTACGATGCCAATATTACAATGATGGTAAGCGAAGACGAAAATCTTGGTAATGCACTTGCAATTTCAATAGTAACATCAAAGAATTTGAAATTTCGATAAAAAAAAATAGTTACAACAATCAACAACAAATTATGAAAAACACTCAAACAGCTCAAGCTAAGGCAAGATTTGAAGCATTTAATAAAGCTCAAGAAAAATGGGAGAAAGGTAAATTAATCGATATCAATTCACTTCCTTTTGATGCCGACTGTGCAGACCTTTTTGTTGAAAAAACTGCCAATAAAATTATTTCTATGAGAATCTTTAATAGTCAAGAAAGTCTAACAATTGGTTGTTTGGTTGTACCCAATCAGTTTGACAATACAAATAAGCGAGAACAATTTATAGCAGAAATGGAAGCTGTTCGCAACCAGTACAAAACTTTGCTTCTAATAAGTGAAGATTCCAATTTTGGTGATTTTGGCTTTAAAGAAATACCCTCTGGCGATGCTACAATTACGCATTATCGAAATAGTAGTTTTGATTTCGAAAGTTTTAGAGAACTGTTCAAAAATTGCCGTACTGCCTTTATGAAAACAACTATTACATCAGGTCAAGATAGCGCGATGGAAGCCATTATTCCAGTATTTAATTTACCTGATTTTATAAAAAATGACCCTTCGAATCTCGGGACCTCATTGCTATGTATTTCTAGTGGAATCCGTACCTACACAAAATATGAGGTAAACGACATTATAAAATATTCTCTTAATCAAATTACAAGAGGGATGAGTATAAGTCATAGTTCTATTGAAGATTTATCTTTGGGCAATACTAATAGAATTTCAGTATTCATAGGTATTCACAATACTTTACTATAAAAAAAAGACATTAAAAAGTTCTTAATCTTTCATTATCAATCTCGGCAAATTCTCATTCAACCATTTGTACTTACTTAAAATCAAGATGTGTGTTGCTCCTTTTAGGGTAATGCAGTCTTTGATGTTCCTAATCGGAAAAACATCGTCTGCATCGCCGTGAATGTGAATAATTCCGTCGACAGGTTTGGTTCTGTTCCATAATATTACTTGCTCTACCGCCCATTCCAAATAGCGAATATCTCGAACAGAAAGAAATTTTTCATACAACTTCAAACGTTGATTTATTTTTTCGCCAAAAGAAAAACGAGCTAAGTTTTCGAGATTCAAAATTAAATTCATCGGAATCAGTTTGTAAGCCTTAGTTGTTTTGGCCAACTTAAATCGGGAAGGAAACTCTTGGTTGCTTTTGACACTCGAAATAATAATAATTTTTCGAACCTTAATATGCAAGGCCATTTCTTGCACTAAGATTCCACCGAAGGAAACCCCTATTAAAACAGGATTAGGATGTTTTATTTTTTGAGTTATTCGAAAAGCGTAATCGGACAAAGATTCTTTCTCCAATGGAATTTCCCATTCTAAAAGTATCACTTCAAAAATTTCTTCGGAAAGTGCAATCCGTTCAAAAATCAAAGCACTTGCCGCTAAACCGGGCATAAAATAAACGGGAACTTTACTCATAAAACTGATGGCTATTATAAAACATCTTTCGATCTATAAAAATACCTTTTTTAAAAGTACCATGAAACCGTTTCCTCTTATTTTATGAATACTTTTTGTTTCAATCTAAATCACAATAAGTATCAGGTAAATCCTGTTAGAGAAAATTCGTTTAAAGTAGTATGATTTTTCAAAAATATTAAAAGACACTGCTCTGTTAAATATATTAAAAACGTTGCTCATTGAGAATCAATTTACTAACTTTGTTTCTATCGGAATCTAAATTCAATTTCACTCTTTCTACAAGAGTTTTTTTTAGTACTAAAGACCACTTTGGTTGATTTAAATTGAATTCCGCTTTATTTGTACAATGCCAAAATTCATACTCAAACCTGCTACAAAAGCATTTTAAAATACTAACTATAATATTCATGCATCAATGGAACATTTAAGTACCTTAGAAATTAAAGACAATACTTTTGCTAGACAATTTGAAACAACGGTAGAAGAAGGTTTAGTGACCGTAGAGTATTCGTTTCAAGAACGAAAAATATTTTTAACTAAAATCAATACTCCGGATGATTTTGAAAACAAAGCATTCATCTATCAATTTCTAACCGATATTATGGCAATCGCCATTGAACGAAAATTAAAAGTAGTTCCAATTTTACCCGAAATCGTCGTTTTCTTCAAGAAAAACCCAGAATACAAAGAATTACTACCTCCTGGTATTCGGTTATAAAAAAATTAGCCCCAAATTAAACGTTATGTTCAATTTGGGGCATAGCATTCGCTTTTAAAAAAATTATTGTACAAATTTTATTGTAAAATGTTTTTTGACACGAATTGCACGAATTTACACAAAACTTAGTTAAACTAATAATTGCACGAAGCTAAAAAAGCTTGATAAAGTTGGTGTAATTTTTTTTAGACATTGAAATTCGTGACAATTCGTGCAATTCGTGTCTATTATTTTTTAGAAAGTTAAAAGTAAACACTTTTAATTTGGCGCTACAATTCTATCTTCTAAAGAATTATTTTTCGATTTCGCTCATACTTTCCATTTTCTTGTTGGCCAAGAAACCGGTAATATCTTCAAAATGTTCGATTACTCTTTTGTTTTTGAATTCGAATACTTTTGTAGCCAGTCCGTCCAAGAAATCCCTGTCGTGCGAAACTAAAATTAGCGTTCCATCAAAATCACGTAGTGCGTCTTTGATAATGTCTTTGGTCTTCATGTCTAAGTGATTCGAAGGCTCATCTAGAATCAATAAATTTACAGGTTCCAGCAACAATTTAATCATTGCCAAACGCGTTTTCTCTCCACCTGAAAGCACTTTTACTTTTTTGGTAATATCATCCCCTTGGAACATAAAAGCACCTAGAATATTCTTGATTTGAGTTCGAACATCTCCAACAGCGATATCATCTATAGTTTCAAAAATTGTCGCGTTTTCATTCAATAAAGAAGCTTGATTTTGAGCAAAATACCCAATTTGAGCATTGTGACCAATTTCTAAAGTTCCACCATCGATTTGCAATTCTTTCATAATTGCTTTAATCATAGTCGATTTTCCTTCTCCATTTTTCCCTACAAAAGCTACTTTCTCTCCTCTTTCGATTACAATATTCGCATCTTTGAAAACAACATGGTCTCCATACGCTTTATCCAATTCTTTTATAATTACTGGATATTGTCCAGAACGTGCCGCCGGTGGGAATTTCAATTTCAAAGCAGAATTATCTACCTCATCAACCTGTACAATTACCAATTTTTCTAGCATTTTCACACGAGATTGCACGGCATCTGTTTTTGAGAAAGTTCCCTTGAAACGGTCAATAAAAGTTCTGTTATCAGCAATCATTCTTTGTTGCTCGTCGTACGCTTTTTGTTGGTGAATACGACGGTCTTTACGCAATTCTAAATAATGAGAATATTTAGCTTTATAATCATAAATACGCCCCATAGTAACTTCAATGGTACGGTTGGTAATATTATCAACAAAGGCTCTATCGTGGGAAATCACTACAACTGCTTTCGCCTCATTAATCAAAAATTCTTCAAGCCATTGGATACTTTCGATATCCATGTGGTTGGTTGGCTCATCTAGCAAAATCAAATCTGGTTTTTGCAATAGGATTTTGGCTAATTCGATACGCATTCTCCATCCTCCAGAAAACTCAGAAGTTTGACGTTTAAAATCTTCTCTTTCGAAACCTAAACCGGTTAAGATTTTCTCTACTTCTGCTTCGTAATTTACTTCTTCGATGGCATAATATTTCTCGCTTAAGTCCGAAACTCTTTCGATCAATTTCATATACGCGTCACTCTCATAATCAGTACGAATCGTCAATTGCTCATTGATTTCGTCAATTTCGGCTTTCATACCCAAAATTTCACCAAAAGCTTTAGAGGTTTCTTCCATTACAGTAGCACCATCGGTAGTCAATAAATGTTGCGGCAAATAAGCTACTACAGCCTCTTTTGGAGCAGAAACATTACCCGTAGAAGGTTTGCTTTGACCCGCAATAATTTTCAATAGTGTCGATTTTCCAGCACCATTTTTACCCATAAGGGCAATCTTATCATTTTCATTTATGGCAAAAGAAACATCGCTAAAAAGCGTTGTTCCTCCAAATTGTACCGAAATATCGTTAATTGTAATCATGCTATAATTATAAAGAGTTGTATCATTTTTTGAAGCGGCAAAGATAGCGGATTTAATCTTCGAAATCCAACAAAATCAAAAGCTTCTAATAATCAGAAAAATTCTGATTACTAGAAGCTTTGAACTTTGTTATACTTCAAATTGCGTAATAAAAGTTAAACCACAAATTTCACCAATTATCACCAATTAAATAGTTGCTATTTTTTATTTATCGTATGCCAAATATGTGCATTTGAGACTCCAATATCATCAGGGTCAAAAACAGGGTCTTTGCCTTCTTTTTGTTGTTTTTCATAATCTCTTAAGGCATCCAAAGCTGGTTTTTGCAGTAAGATAATTGCGATAATATTAAACCAAGCCATTAATCCAACGCCAATGTCACCAATTCCCCACGCCAAAGAAGCCTGACTCACAGAACCATAAAAAATCACGCCCATCATAACCACTTTTAGAATATAATAATAAACAGGAGATTCAAATTTTCTAGTTAAATAAGACACATTGGTTTCGGCTATATAGTAATACGCAATAATGGTAGTGAAAGCAAAAAAGAACAGCGCTATTGCCACAAAATACCCACCAAAACCAGGGAAAACGGTATCCATAGCACTTTGTGTAAAAGCGGGACCTACGGCAACATTTGGCAAACCTTCATACAAAAATTCCGAAGCTCCCGAACTGCCAAAATTAGGATTTTGAACATTGTACATCCCTGTAATCAACAACATAAATCCAGTCGCAGTACACACAAACAAAGTATCGATATAAACTGAAAAAGCTTGTACCAACCCTTGTTTTGTTGGATGCGAAATCGCAGCAGCGGCAGCAATATGAGGTGCTGTACCCTGCCCTGCTTCGTTAGAATAAATTCCTCGTTTTACTCCCCACTGAATCGCCATACCAAAAACAGCTCCAAAACCAGCTTCCATATTAAAAGCACTTTTAAAAATCAAAGAAATCAATTCAGGCACTTGATGAATATCTACAATGATGATAATTAACGCCAGAAGTATATAGCCAATAGCCATAAATGGCACTACGTATTCGGTAAACTTGGCAATACGTTTCACACCACCAAAAACTATGGTAGCAAACAAAGCAACAACAGCCAAACCAGTCATCCAAGAATCTAGTTGAAAGGAATTCTTAATACCCTCTGACACCGAATTTGCTTGAACTCCAGGTAAAAACAAACCTGCTGAAACCACTGAAACTACAGCAAAAAGAACAGCAAACCATTTTACGCCCAGTCCTCTTTCGATATAAAAAGCAGGTCCTCCACGAAATTCACCCAAATGTTTCTCTTTATATATTTGTGCTAAAGTCGCTTCGATAAATGCAGTACTAGCTCCCAAAAAAGCTACCATCCACATCCAGAATAATGCTCCAGGCCCACCAAAAGCAATGGCGGTAGCCACTCCCGCAATATTTCCAGTTCCTACTCTACCTGCCAAGGACATCGCCAAAGCTTGAAAAGAAGATACTCCAGACTCAGTACTTTTTCCATCAAATAACAATCGAATCATTTCCTTAATATGACGTACTTGCAAAAACCGAGTACGAACAGAAAAATAAAGTCCTGTCCCCAAACACAAAACAATTAAGGCATTACTCCAGATAATATCATTTAACCAACCTACTATTTCTTCCATATTGCTTTTATTAATTTGTCATCAAAAAAACAACAAAACATTGATTTTTCAAACAATATTTTAAAGTAATTATCATAAAAGATTATTTAAATACTATAATCAACTACACTGTTAAAAATAAAATAATTCCAAAATTCATTGAAAAACATCTTTACTCCCTAAAGCAACAACAAAAAAGCCACAAACTAAAAGTAAAATTCTTTTAATCTGTGGCTTTAATTTATTTACAAGTTGGAAAAACTATTCCTTTCTCCACTTTTTAGTTTCTTCAAAAACGTGTTCTAGAATAGCTGCTTCTTGCTCATCAAATTCTACCCCTCTGCGTTCCATAACCAGTTTTGCGGTTTGGAATGCTTTTTTGGTGATATAAGTACTAAATCCTGAAGCTCCACCCCAAGAAAAACTAGGAACAAAATTACGAGGGAAGCCCGTTCCAAATACGTTTGCACTTACTCCAACGACAGTTCCTGTGTTGAACATCGTATTGATTCCGCATTTGCTGTGGTCGCCCATCATCAAACCACAAAACTGTAAACCTGTTTTGGTAAAACCTTCGGTTTCATAATTCCATAATTTCACCTCTTCGTAGTTGTTTTTCAGGTTCGAATTATTACTATCCGCTCCAATATTACACCATTCTCCAAGAACAGAGTTTCCTAAGAAACCATCGTGTCCTTTGTTTGCATTTTGAAAAATCACCGAATTATTTACTTCTCCTCCTACTTTAGAATTACTTCCAACTGTAGTTGGTCCGTATATTTTGGACGCTAGTTTTACCGTTGCACCTTCGCACAAGGCAAAAGGGCCACGGATCACAGAACCCTCCATGATTTCGGCATCTTTACCGATATAAATAGGACCAGTCGAAGCGTTTAGTGTTACAAATTCTAACTTTGCACCTTCTTCGATAAAAATATTTTTGGGTGCAATTACATTTACACTCTTTGGGATTAGTTGCGATTGGCGGTCTTCGGTTAAGAAATCAAAGTCGGCACGAATGGCTTCTCCGTTTTTCGAAAAAATATCCCATGGATGGTTTACCGTTAATACATCATATTCGAACTCAATAATTT
Organism: Flavobacterium ovatum; assembly: GCF_040703125.1. NCBI lineage: Bacteria > Pseudomonadati > Bacteroidota > Flavobacteriia > Flavobacteriales > Flavobacteriaceae > Flavobacterium > Flavobacterium ovatum. The sequence goes on along the minus strand of NZ_CP160035.1, from coordinate 1,946,830 downwards.
CATAATCATCAAAATCAATTTCTTCTTGATTCTCACCCGAATAAAAAGCAACAACTTCTTCTCCTTTAAAGATGGCTTGGTTTACAGCCAAATCTCTAATTAATTCTACCAATTCTTCATTAGGTAAAAAAGAAGCATTAATCATTACATTTTCTTCCAATTCTACCATCGGATATTTGTCCGACAAATATTCTTCAGTCAATGTAGTAGTGGTAGAACCCAAATACATTTCCCATTTTTGGCGAATAGTTACAATTCCGATTAAGATATCAGCCACTGGACGTGTAAAAGTAAATGGCAACAATGCATTACGAGACGGACCGTCAAAAAGTATATAGTTCATTTTATATGTTTCATAGTTACAAAGTCCCAAAGTTACAAAGTTTTTGGCTGGATTATCTACCAAGGTAAAGGCTTTTAAAACTTTAAAGTTTTTTTCACTCAAACCATTAAGAAATCAAGCACTTTAATACCTAATGAATCTTAATGGCTAAATAATTCGAAGGAAAACATTCTGCATTTTATCATAACAATAATTTTACACCAATAAAAAAGCCTCGCAATTGCGAGGCTTCTTATATATTGAAAACAAATTAAAATTATTTAATATGTTTAGCGTATTTAGTTTTAAATTTATCAATACGTCCAGCAGTATCGATAAGTTTGTTTTTACCTGTGTAAAAAGGGTGAGAGCTTCTAGAAATCTCCAATTTTACTACTGGATATTCAACACCTTCGTGAATGATTGTTTCTTTAGTATCTGCAGTTGATTTTGTGATAAAAACGTCTTCGTTTGACATGTCTTTAAAAGCAACTAATCTGTAATTCTCTGGGTGTACACCTTTTTTCATCTTGTAAATCTTTTATTTGTTTTGGTTATAATTTGCTTTGCGGCTTCTCTTTTTTACAGAAAAGGTATAAACGCCTTATAACTTTTTATTTTATTGTATTAATTTGAGTTTGCAAAAGTACAATTATTTTTCAATAAACAAATTATTGATGGGGAATTTTTTATTAAATCGTAAAAATGGATTTTTACTCCTTCATAAATGGGGAATTGCTATATTTGCAAACTAATAAAAAAAAGACTCAAATGATTAATGAAATCATCAAAAGAAACGGTGTTAACTATGGTATTATTACAGGAGCCATTTTATCCTTAATTACTGCAATCATGTACGCTGTCAATCTAGAATTATTCATTGCTTGGTGGACTACACTATTAAGTTTTTCTATTTTTATAATCGTACCGGCTATTTTACTAATTAAAACAAAAACAGACTTAAACGGAATACTTATTTTCAAAGATGCTTTTACTACTTATTTTATTTGTGCTTTAGTCGCCTTATTAATTTCGGTAGGCTTTAAAATGATTTTGTTCAACATCATTGATCCTTCCATCAAAGATTCTTTGTTGGAATTAACAATAAACTATATCAAAAGTACGTCTGGAAAATTTGGTGTTCCTGAAATATCATTAAATGAAATGATTGACAACCTTAAAAAAACAGATCCTTTTTCGATACCAGAGCAACTTAAAGGAGCTGTAGTCAATTTATTCTTTTGTGCAATATTAGGATTAATAATGGCTGCTTTTTTTAAATCAAAAACAACTTCACAAGATAACTAATGAATTTATCTATCCTAATCCCTCTTTTGAATGAGGAAGAATCATTGAAAGAGCTATACCACTGGATCATCAAGGTGATGCATGCCAACCAATATACGTACGAAGTTATTTTCCTGGACGATGGTAGCACTGATAGTTCTTGGGATATTATTGAAGGTTTTTCACAAGTAAACCCAAATATTAAAGGGATTCGATTTATCAGAAACTATGGTAAATCTCAAGCTTTACATGCTGGTTTTGCACAGGCTAAAGGAGATGTAATTATCACGATGGACGCCGACTTGCAAGACAGTCCAGATGAAATTCCAGGTTTATACGAAATGATTACAAAGCAAAATTTTGATTTGGTTTCGGGATGGAAAAAGAAGCGTTACGACTCTGTGGTAGCCAAAAACATTCCATCGAAATTATTCAATTGGGCGGCTCGAAAAACGTCTGGAGTGCAATTGAATGATTTTAACTGTGGATTGAAAGCGTATAAAAACATTGTAGTCAAAAACGTAGAAGTTTCAGGCGAAATGCACCGATATATCCCTGTTCTAGCTAAGAATGCTGGTTTTGGAAAAATAGGTGAAAAAGTCGTGATTCACCAAGCCCGAAAATACGGAGAAACAAAATTTGGTATGGAACGCTTCGTAAATGGCTTTTTGGACTTGATTACCATTTGGTTTTTATCTAAATTTGGCAAACGACCAATGCATTTATTTGGAGCTATAGGTTCTATCATGTTCCTAATTGGTTTTTTATCTGCAGGTTTTATTGGAGTTTCAAAACTATATCATATGTATAATGATATGAGATATAGCTTGGTTACCAACAATCCTTGGTTTTATATTGCCTTAACCACAATGGTATTGGGTACACAATTGTTCTTGGCTGGTTTCTTAGGTGAAATTATTTTGAGAACTAAAAACAATGAAGAACGTTATAAAGTGTCGACAATGGTTAATTTATAACGAATGTCCTAGCCCTGATAGCAGCGGCATCCTTTTTCTGACTTTTTTTGCCAGAAAAAGATAAAGCGGATAGCAGGATTAAGCTCCTAAAAAAAGAAACTAACAACAAAAAACATACTACAAATGGAAATCAAACAAAACATTTTGGATGCTGCCAACCAATGGTTGAATCCAGTTTTTGACGTAAAAACACAAGAAGAAGTAAAAGCCTTAATCGCCAATTCTCCAAAAGAACTAGAAGAGAGTTTTTACAAAAGCTTGGAATTTGGAACGGGTGGAATGCGTGGAATCATGGGCGCTGGCGATAACCGTATCAATAAATATACCCTTGGGAAAAGCACACAAGGTCTAGCAGATTATTTGCATATTGCATTTCCTAACCAACCTTTGAAAGCCGTGATTGCTTATGACTGTCGTCATAATAGCGATACGTTGGCAAAAGTGGTGGCTGATGTATTTTCAGCAAATGGTGTTGAAGTGTATTTATTCTCTTCCTTACGTCCTACTCCTGAATTGTCATTTGCAGTAAAACATTTGGGTTGCCAATGCGGAATTGTATTGACGGCTTCACATAACCCTCCAGAATACAATGGTTACAAAGTATATTGGCAAGATGGTGGACAAATTGTTCCTCCAGAAGATGGTGCGATTATCAATGTAATTGAGAATTTAAATTACAACCAAATCAAGTTTGACGCAAACGAAAGCTTGATTCATTATATAGATAAGGATGTTGACCAAGCGTTTATTGACTCTACTGTCGAAAATGCTAGTTTTAACACTCCTGCTGCTGCCAAAGATGATTTGAAAATTGTTTTCACTTCTTTGCACGGAACTTCGATTACGGTTACGCCACAAACTTTGGCGCAAGCTGGGTACAAAAATGTGAATATTGTTGAAGAGCAAGCAGTACCAAATGGTGATTTCCCAACGGTAGTATCTCCAAATCCTGAAGAGCCAGAAGCTTTGAAAATGGCTACTGAATTGGCTGACAAAATCAATGCAGATATCGTAATTGGTACTGATCCTGACTGTGACCGTTTGGGTGTTGCTGTTCGTAACAATGAAGGTAAAATGACGTTGTTGAACGGAAATCAATCGATGATTTTGATGACTGCTTTCTTATTGGAAAAATGGAAAAAAGCAGGTAAATTGGATGGAAAACAATTTGTTGCTTCTACGATTGTATCGACTCCGATGGTGATGGAATTGGCTACAGCTTATGGTGTAGAATACAAAAGTGGTTTGACAGGCTTTAAATGGATTGCCAAAATGGTGAAAGATTTTCCAGAATCTAAATTTATTGGTGGTGGGGAAGAAAGTTTTGGTTACATGGTTGGTGATGCCGTACGTGATAAGGATGCAGTTGCTGCTACTTTGTTGATTTGCGAAGTTGCGGCTCAAGCTAAAGCAAAAGGAAGTTCTGCTTACAAAGAATTATTGCAACATTATGTTGACTTTGGTTTCTACAAAGAGCATTTGATTTCGTTAACGAAAAAAGGATTAGACGGACTAGCTGAAATCAACCAAATGATGGTGAATTTACGCGAAAACCCAATTAAAGAAATTAGTGGTCAACGTGTAGTAATGGTTGAAGATTACAAAGCATCTACTGCCAAAAACTTATTGACTGGTGAAGTGGAAGCGCTTACAATGCCAAAAGCAGATGTTTTAATTTATTATACAGAAGACGGTTCTAAAATTTGCGCTAGACCTTCTGGAACAGAGCCAAAAATTAAATTCTACATCAGTGTGAATACAGAATTGGAATCTGTTGAAAAATACACTGAAACAGAAGCAATTTTGAACGAAAAAATAAAAAGTATTATTACTGGAATGCAGTTGAACTAGCATTTAATAAGTTTTTACTAAAACCCCTAGACCCGACTGTCAATTTATTAAATTTGCAGTCGGGTCTTAATATGACCGCTACATATTAAATTTTGGTTGTAAGCCATTAAACAACACCTCTACCTGAATGGACAATTTTAAAAAAATATTCTCTTTTATAATTCCTTATAAAAAATACGCTTACTTGAACATCTTTTTTAATGTTTTGTATGCGCTTTTCAGCACCCTTTCTTTTATGTCATTGATTCCGATGATGCAGGTTTTGTTTGACCAAACCAAAAAAAACACCATCGCCCCTACTTACACAGGAATTTGGGAATTTAAAACCTATGCCGAAGATTATTTGAGTTATTTTATTACCAATACTACTGAAACTTATGGCGTAGGCCACACTTTATCAATAATGGTTGCGGTAATCATTTCGATATTTTTATTGAAGAACCTAGCCGATTATTTAGCGATGTTTTTCATTACTTTTTTACGAAACGGAATTTTGAGAGACATGCGTAATGCGATGTACAAAAAAACGCTTGAATTGCCCTTGGCGTTTTTCTCCGAAAAGAGAAAAGGAGATGTCATAGCTCGTATTTCTGCCGATGTAAATGAGGTACAAACTTCTTTCCTATCTATCCTTGAATTGATTGTAAAAGAACCTTTGACGATTGTATTTACCATTATTGCAATGCTTTCTATAAGTGTTCAGTTAACCTTATTTGTTTTTATTTTCATACCTGTTTCTGGTTATGTAATTTCGCTAATTGGGAAGCAATTAAAGAAGAAATCCACCAAAGCACAAGAAGAACAAGGTATTTTTCTTTCTAGTATCGAAGAAACTTTGGGCGGGCTTAAAGTGGTAAAAGGCTATAACGCTGAGAATTATTTTAATCGAATATTTCAAGAATCTACGCAACGTTTTTTTACTTTATCCAATAGTATTGGAAACAGACAAAACCTCGCTTCTCCTGCCAGTGAATTTATGGGTATTATGGTTATAACAATCTTATTGTGGTACGGAGGACAAATGGTTTTGATTGAAAAAACATTAAATGGCGCTTCTTTCATTGCCTATATGGGACTAGCTTATAACATCCTAACTCCTGCAAAATCTATTTCTAAAGCATCTTATAGTGTGAAAAAAGGAAATGCGGCCGCAGAGCGTGTATTAGAAATTCTGGATCAAGAAAACGCGATTACCTCCAAAGAAAATGCAGTTATAAAAACATCTTTTGATTCGAATATTAGCATTAAAAACATCAATTTCAAATACGAAGAGGAGACCGTTTTAAAAGACTTTTCATTAGAAATCAAAAAAGGACAAACCGTTGCTCTAGTAGGACAATCTGGAAGTGGAAAAAGTACGATTGCTAATTTATTGACTCGTTTTTACGATGTAAACGAAGGGACAATCCAAATTGATGGCACCAATATCAAAGACATGAACATTCAGTCCTTGCGTTCTATGATGGGATTGGTAACTCAGGATAGCATTTTATTTAACGATACTATCAAGGCCAATATTGCTTTGGGGAAACTGGACGCTACGAATGACGAAATTATCGAAGCTTTGAAAATTGCAAACGCTTTTGAGTTTGTTAATGAATTACCATTAGGAATTCACACCAATGTTGGAGACAGCGGAAACAAACTTTCTGGTGGACAGAAACAACGTCTTTCTATTGCTCGTGCGGTCTTGAAAAACCCTCCTATTATGATATTGGACGAAGCAACTTCGGCTTTGGACACTGAGAGCGAAAAATTTGTTCAAGTGGCTCTTGAAAATATGATGCAAAACAGGACTTCGATTGTGATTGCACATCGACTTTCTACTATTCAAAAAGCAGATGTGATTATAGTGATGCAAAAAGGCAAGATCGTAGAACAAGGAAGCCATGAAGAGCTTATTACCCTTGGTGGAACATATAACAAATTAGTAACCATGCAATCTTTCGAATCGTAACCAAGTTGACTACATTTGATTGTAGAATAGGATTTGCCACGAAAGACAAAGACACTAAGTTTTATTTACAATTCGTAACTAGGTGCGAAAAGCTTATGATAGCATCAAACTTTTCAAAACCGTTTAGCTAAAAAAAATGTACATCCACAACCCCAGCATAAAACTACCTTCTGACAATGATACCATTGTATGGAAATACTTGGACTTATCTAAATTCTTAGAATTATTACTTTCTAAAAAATTATTCATGTCGCGGTCTGATAAATTTGAAGATCAGTACGAAGGTACATTTAGTGAACCTACGTTTGAAGAGATAAAAAGATTATCGATTGATAATCCAGATTTCCTAAAATACTATAAAACACATCGTGAAAAAGTAGCTATAAGTAGTTGGCATATTAACGAATACGAATCATTTGCTATGTGGCAAATTTTCACTCAAAATAGTGAAGGACTGGCGATACAGTCCACAATTGGCAGATTGCAAGAAAGTTTGATTCCTGAAAAAAACTTCACGCAACATATTGGAGAGGTTAACTACATTGACTACAAAAAAGAATATATCCCTTTTGACGATATGTTTTTCCCGTTTTTGTTCAAGAGAAAAAGTTTTCAATACGAAAGAGAAGTTCGCATCCTAACAGATGTAACAGAAAACAATCTAAAACTAAATGACGGTTTAAAAATCAATGTAGATATCAACCAGTTGATTGAAAAAATCTACATTCACCCTAAATCTGAGAACTGGTACAAAAACCTTGTAATTCAACTGGTAAAGGAATTAGGATTTGATTTCACGATTGAAAAATCAGATTTAGAAAGTGATATATTGATTTAGATAGGATCGTAGCTTTTCACTTCCCAATCGTTACGTGACAAGTCAATATAATTATAATGTACTACATCATTTTTATCAAATTGTCCATTCTTATTGGTGTCCTCAACCGTTCTAAAATACAAACGATTTTGAGATTCGATTAAATTCCAATCGATTAACTCTTGGAAATTAACTGATATTTTAGTGAATTTCTTACCGCTTATTTCACTTAAATACAAACTTTTAATATCACTAGAATCTAATTTTCCGTCCCTGTTTGAATCCAAGTCAAATAGCGTGTACACCATGATTTTATTTTTGGTTCTTTCCGCAATTCCACTTAAATAGGTAGCTGTTTGAATCAAAACCGGTTTATCACTTAAAGCTCTAATTGAATCTGAATTTATTTTTTGAAATTTAAGATTTTGTAAATAACCCGTGATCTCATTTTCGCCATAATTAGAAATTGTAAAACTCAAATCAATCACACTAGAAGAACCATATCTCGACTTAGTTCCTCTTTCATACACACGTAAATCTGCCACGGGATGAATTAAATAATCCGTCCCTTCCATCTGAATAGGTAAGTCAGCAATGGCAACTTGAGTGGAATCCATTTTTGTAAACGGCTTATCCTTATTAGAGTTATCGTAAATTACTTTTGGCTTTTCGACCTCTTCTTTACAACTTGCCAAAATCAAAACAAAAACAAGCAACAATGCTATCTTTATATTTTTCATAACATTTTAAATATTAAAATAAAATCAAATGTAAACAATTTAAAAAATGGAAATCTATTTCTCTTTACCTTTTTTTATAATCTAAAAAAGAAAAAAGTCTTATAACTTCGCTGTCAGCTTAATATTAAAAACCCGAGTCGTCATGTAATTTGGAATTCCGTACTCTGATTTGGTATATACATCACGCACCCATGTATTGGTAATAGCATTTTGATTGTTAAAAAGATTAAAAATCTCAAAACCTAATGCTAATTCTTTAAAATTCATAAACAACTTACTTTGTGGCTTGGCCATTGTTTGATCAATAAACACCTTAAAAAAACCAACATCAGCTCTTCTATAATCATTCAATCTATTTTGGTACAAATAAGGGTCTGCATAAGCAGGTGAACCTCCTGGTAATCCTGTATTATAAACCAAATTCAGATACAATTTAACCGATGGAATATTAGGCATATAATCTTGAAATAACAATGCAAATTTCAATCTTTGATCTGTGGGTCTAGCGATATAGCCTTTATCTGCGCTATTTTCTTCAGTTTTCAAATAACCAAAACTCACCCAAGATTCTGTTCCTGGTACGAATTCCCCATTCAACCGTACATCCAATCCTTGTGCATAAGCAATCGCATCATTAGTAGCTGCATAGCGAATTCGGACATTATCGACCGTATAGGTGTTTACATCAGTCAAAGACTTATAATACAATTCTGAAACCAGTTTAAATGGACGCTCCCACATCTTAAAACTATAATCATTACTCAGTACTAAATGAACGGATTTTTGAGCTTTAACATCGGGTTGTACGGCTCCGCTTGCCTCTCTTAATTCTCGATAAAATGGTGGTTGATGATAAACTCCTCCCGAAACTCTAAAAACCATGTCTCTATCCCAATTCGGTTTAATAGCAAACTGCGCTCTTGGACTAAAAACCGTTTGAGAGTCTCCATTAGCATTCGTACCTAAGACTGCCCAGTTGTGCATACGCATTCCAGCATTATACCAAACATCTGTACTACCTATTCTATCTTTTCTGCTCCATTGCAAATAACCTGAAAAACGGTTGATGGTATTAAAATTAACGGCTCGAACAGATCTAAATGGCACCAAAGGCCCCGTATAAGAAACATAAGGCTGTTCGTTTTTAGGTAAAAACTTATCCGGTGGATTAATCGAAAAACCTGCGGAATCAATTACTTCCCATTCAATCATTCGGTCTCTAATTGATTCGCGAGTGAATTTAGCTCCCCATTCAACAATATTCTTTTTCCAATCATGGAATCCTTTGATTTCTGTATTAATAATCAAAGCATCCAAATCATTTCGAGCGTGATTCAATTGAGAACCAATTCCTCTTGTAAAACTCACATTACCGTAAGTATCTGAACCGATGGCTGTATCTACTTCTCCCAAGCGATATTGCGCCAAAATATCAAAATGTTCTTGCTCCGTAGTATGAAAAATAGAACCTATATATTTTATAGTAAAATTCTCATTAGCCTTATAAGTTGTTTTAAGGGCGCCAAAATAGGTTTCGTATTTATCCTTTTCTTGTCCTTCATAATAAACCGTAAGTGCCATAGGCTTGTCTATGGTCCCAAATTTTGTCTGACGAGACAAAGGCTGATAATTATAATTATTTTGCGAAATATTCCCTAAAAAATTAAAATTCCATTTATCTGACGCATTAAAATTCACATTAGTTTGTACATCAACAAAAGAAGGTTTATAATTTGTTTCCGTATCTTGACTGTTTACCAACAAACTATTATTTCTATAACGTAGGCCCGTTACTGCAGTCCATTTTTTATTTTTAGAAATGGCATCAAGAGAAATACTTCCACCCAGGAAGCTAGCTTCAAAAGCAACACTTAGTTTGGTAGGTGTTCTATAGGTAATATCCAAAACTGACGATAACTTATCTCCAAACTTAGCCTGAAAACCACCTGCTGAAAATTCAACATTTTGCACTAAATCTGTATTGGTAAAACTTAATCCTTCTTGTTGTCCTGAACGAATCAAAAAAGGACGATACACTTCTATTTCGTTTACATACACTAAATTTTCATCGTAATTTCCGCCTCGAACGGCATATTGAGTACTTAATTCATTATTAGAATTCACACCAGGTAAGGTCTTTAATATATTTTCAATACCTGCATTGGCACCTGCCATTTTCCTAATGAGTTCTGGCTCAATTGTGGTGATTCCTTGAACCTGCTTTCTATTTGTTGTCGTTACAATAACCTCCCCCATTTGTTCCTGCTGGTCATCCATAACCACGTTAAACTCGTAGTTCTCTCCCTCCTTCAATATCAATAAAACCGTCGTTCTTTTTAGTGAAATATGAGTAAATACAACAACTACTTTTTGATTGGCTGGTACCTTAATGGAATAAACACCTTCCATATTAGAATAGGTTCTATTGTTGGCACAAGAAATATTTACACTCGCGACTGGCAGGCTATTTTTATCAAGAACTACACCTTTCAACAAAGCTGATTGTGCATAAGTAGCCAAACCAATTCCGAAAGTGATAAAAACAAAAATTATTTTCGTGATATTCAAACTGTCTATATTTTATTTTTGACTTCTATAAAAACGTGTTTCAAAGGTAGTTGAATTCCCTACGTTATCTGTAACAATAACTTTCAAATCATTAGCACCTTCAGCAACAATGCCGTCACTGAAATCATGAATAATTTTTCTCGTCTTATAATCATATTCAAACAACGCCCAAACTCCATTCAAATAACCGTTATAGGATTTAATTCCTGAACCACTATCGCTGATAGACAATTGTAATGATTTTTGAGAACTTAACCATTTTCCTTCTATAGAATTCCCAATAGAAATTGATGGTTTCGTAGTGTCAGTAGCTAAAGTATACTTTCCTAATGATTTTACTTTGGCTGTAAACACATTCCCTTTTCGAGAAGTACCATTATAACCAGTTCTACCTCTAGAATCGATATCGGCAATAAACACTTTATCACTTTGGCCTTCGGGATATTTAGAATCTTCTACCGTAATTGTAAAACTAGAATGAACGGGGGTCATTTCATCATGTAAATACAAACTATCCCCACGAACATCAAAATTCATATCAAAATTATCGTAAAAAGTACCCGCTGGAAAAAATACTGACCAATTATTCTTAGTAAAAATATTTTCGCGGTTCACTTTAACAAAATAGTTTGAGACTACAGGTTCTTTATCAATAACAGTACTCATCGTATCAAAACTAATAGGCACATTGATCGTCGTTGTATTCCCGTGAAAATCGGCTACGTCAATGCGATAAACAGAAGTCAAATTAGGCCTGACCGTAACTACTCCATTAGTATTATCTGTTTTAATGATACTTAATGGATAGGGAGTACTCATAAATAATTTTTGAACGCGTTGACCTGTTTTTCTATATTTTGGATAATCAATTAACGCGTTGATATATCTCATTTCATCAAAAGAATAAGTATCCATTTGAAAACCAAAACTAGGTTTCCCATTCAAATAAGATTGTATTTTATAAATACCGTTCTTACTTTTAGAAACTGCATCATAATCATCCGCAGTAATTCCAAAACCAATTTTCCCATTGGCTGACACTTTACTAGCAAGGTAAGTTCCGTCTTTTTGCAAGCTTAGATTGAGCATAATAGGTCTTTTAGACTGATTAACGCTAGTTTTATCATCTACAGGATAGACATATAAGGCCGCAACGGTTGGTTTTCTAGTATCATTTAAAAATTTGTCATACCCAAAATGAAGCGGATTAATAATCTTCTCTGTTTTAGTATCACGGAATTCGAAATGCAAATGTGGTCCTTCTGAAGAGCCTGTATTTCCCGTTAAAGCGATAATCTCTCCTTTCTTAACTACCAATTCATTTGCTTTTGGAAACATTTCAACTTCAAATGATTTTTGGTTGTATTGAGCCTTATGAATAAAGTCAGCTATTGGCCCTTCCGTTTTTTGCAAATGACAATAAACAGAGGTAAAACCATTCGGATGATCGATATATACGGCACTTCCGTTTCCATAAGGTGAAATTTTTATTCTTGAAACAAATCCATCAGCAACTGCATGAACCGCAGCACCTTCTCTTCCGTTAGTTCTGAGGTCAAAACCAGCGTGAAAATGATTGGGTCTCAATTCTGCAAAATTACCAGAAACCTGCATTGGAATGTCTAATGGTACTCCAAAATAATCTTTTGGGTAATTATTTTGAGCCAATAGAACAGTTGAAAACAACAATAATAAACTATAAAATTTCATTCTTTACATTTTTGCTAAGATAAAAAAGTAATTCGTATTGGTTTACAAAAAAAACAGAAATCGTAACCAATTACATTACAACAATTTGCCATTTTTATAATAAAAAAACAAATAAAATATTGTAATAATAAAAACTAATACTAAATTTGTAATATTAAGTAATGAATTAGGAAATAGGATGAGTGTAATTGCAGAAATAATTGATACTCTTGAAAATAAAGTTGGAAAACTGATTCTAAAAATACAAAATTTAGAAAAAAACACTCAAGAATTACATATCGAATTAGCAAAATCTGCAAAAATCATACAAACTCAAAACACTGAGATTGAAGCGTTTAAATCGCAATATGAAACACTTAAAATAGCCAACTCATTACTTGGCAGTGACGAAAATAAGAGAGATACAAAGCTTAAAATAAATTCATTAATTCGCGAAATTGATTATTGTATAGCACAGCTATCAGACTAATAATAAAAATGGACGAAAAGCTTAAAATTAAAATATCAGTTGCAGACAGAGTCTATCCGTTAACGGTGGATCCATCTCAGGAAGAAGGACTTAGAAGTGCTTCTAAAAAAATTGATACTATGATTAAGCAGTTTGAAGAAAATTACGCTGTTCGTGACAAGCAAGATGTTTTGGCTATGTGCGCCTTACAATTTGCCTCACAAGTGGAACAGAAACAAATTGACAATGCTATTAATGGAGACGAAACCATGAATAGATTAAATAAAATCAATGCGTTACTAGACCATTATCTCGATAAATAAACGTTCTTTACATAACTAAGATACTGCCTACATTAGTTCACATTTGGTAAACTCAACACTAACAAATTAGAATGAGCAAGTCATCGCTACTAGAGTTACGTCCCAATTCATTGGGAAAACTTGAACAGTGAGTTAGCTCAAAACTTGTCATATTCGAGTTTATTCAAGCAATTAATGTAGGCTTTTTTTTATATATAAATTTTAATCAAACATGGACATAGTAACAATCGTCATCTCAGGGATTATAGGTATTGCAGGAGGTTTTAGCATCGCAAAAATCATAGAAAAAAGCAATATTTCTAATTTAATTAAAAACGCAAAAAAAGAGGCTTCGTCTATATTAAAAGACGCTAATCTTGAAGCAGAAAACATAAAAAAGGATAAAATTCTTCAAGCCAAAGAAAAATTTATCGAACTAAAATCAGAACACGAACAAGTGATTTTAGCTAGAGACAAAAAAGTTGCCGAAGTTGAGAAAAGAACTAGAGACAAAGAATCTCAAATCTCTAACGAACTATCTAAAGCTAAGAAAATCAACGATGATTTTGAAAGTAAAACAACTGAGTTAAGCTCTAAAGTCGAAATTTTAGAGAAAAAACAAACGGAGGTTGAAAAACTTCATAAGAGCCAATTACAGCAACTGGAAGTAATTTCTGGATTATCAACTGAGGACGCTAAAAACCAATTGATTGAAGGATTAAAAACAGAAGCTAAATCCCAAGCGATGTCTCATATACAAGACACGATTGAAGAAGCTAAACTTACCGCTCAACAAGAAGCTAAAAAAATCATTATCAATACCATCCAAAGAGTTGGTACAGAGGAAGCGGTAGAAAACTGCGTATCTGTTTTCAACATTGAATCTGATGATGTAAAAGGAAGAATCATTGGTCGTGAAGGTCGTAACATTAGAGCTCTAGAAGCTGCTACAGGAGTAGAAATCATTGTTGACGATACACCTGAAGCAATTATTCTTTCTTGTTTTGACCCCGTACGTAGAGAAATCGCTCGTTTGGCTTTACATAAATTAGTAACTGACGGTCGTATTCATCCAGCTCGTATTGAAGAAGTGGTTGCTAAAACAGCGAAACAAATTGATGACGAAATTATTGAAGTAGGTAAACGTACCGTTATTGATTTAGGAATTCACGGTTTACACCCAGAATTAATTAAAGTAGTTGGTCGTATGAAATACCGCTCTTCTTACGGACAAAACTTATTACAACACTCAAGAGAAGTTTCTAAGCTTTGTGGAATAATGGCTGCCGAATTAGGCTTAAACGTCAAGCTAGCTAAAAGAGCAGGTTTACTTCACGATATTGGAAAAGTGCCAGATGCTGAAAGTGATTTACCTCACGCTTTATTAGGAATGCAATGGGCTGAGAAATTTGGAGAAAAAGAAGAAGTTTGTAATGCAATTGGAGCTCACCACGACGAGATCGAAATGAAATCTTTGTTGTCTCCAATCATTCAAGTATGTGATGCCATTTCAGGTGCTAGACCAGGAGCAAGAAGACAAGTATTAGATTCTTATATTCAACGTTTGAAAGACCTTGAAGAAGTAGCTTACGGATTCAACGGTGTGAAAAATGCTTACGCAATTCAAGCGGGTAGAGAACTTCGAGTAATTGTTGAAAGTGAAAAAGTATCTGACGATAACGCTGCTACCTTATCATTTGAAATTTCTCAAAAAATTCAAACTGAAATGACTTATCCAGGTCAAGTTAAAGTAACTGTAATTAGAGAAACTAGAGCGGTAAATATCGCAAAATAATAAGTTTAGAGTTTAGAGTTTAGAGTTTAGAGTTTAGAGTTTAGAGTTTAGAGTTTAGAGTTTAGAGTTTAGAGTTACGATATGATTTACTACGTAAATCATATCGTAACTTTTTTTTTCATATATATGACAAGTAATACCCGAACTCACTAACCAGAAACTGACCACTCAGATTGAGTACTGAGACTGAATACTGAATACTGAATACTGAGACCGAGAATTACTTCCTTGGATGGTATGTATTCATCACCTCGGCCAAGAATTTTCGATCTAGATGTAAATATACCTCTGTAGTGGTTATAGACTCATGTCCAAGCATTAATTGAATAGAACGAAGATCAGCACCATTTTCTAATAAATGAGTCGCAAATGAATGCCTAAAAGTATGAGGACTTATTTTTTTATGCAATCCTATTTCAACAGCTAGGTTTTTAATTATCGTAAAAATCATTGCCCTTGTCAATTGATTTCCTCTTCGATTCAAAAACAAAGTATCCTCACTGCCTTTTTTTATCGTCACATGAGAACGAACAGTATCTCTATAAATCTGAATGTACTTTTGAGACAATGCGCTAACAGGTACAAACCGTTGTTTATTTCCTTTTCCGGTAACCTTAATAAATCCTTCTTCAAAAAACAAATCAGAAATCTTCAAGGTTACAAGTTCCGATACCCGTAAACCACAACCATACAACATTTCCAGCATGGCACGATTGCGTTCTCCTTCATTAGTGGACAAATCGATAGCTTTAATCAATGAGTCAATTTCTTCTACCGCCAAAGTATCTGGTAATTTCCGACCAATTTTAGGACTTTCAATTAATTCTAATGGATTATCAACTCGATAATCCTCAAAGATTAAATAACTAAAAAAACTTTTAAGTCCAGAAATAATTCTAGCTTGTGAACGGGCATTTACCTGAGTAGCTATCGAATAAATAAATTGCTGGAGGGTTTCCTCAGCAATTTTTAGCGGAGAAACTACTATTTGATTGGCGTCCAAAAATTGACGCAATCGCTCAATATCAAAAGTGTAATTCTCGACGGTATTTTTAGACAAGCCCCGTTCAATTTTGAGATACGATTGATAGTTTTTAATAAATGTAGTCCAACTCATATTTAGGATAGAAAAATTAAAACGTATAAGCCGCAGATAGCGACAAAATGCTATTGCGGTTATAATAATCTTTTACATAATCCGAATTTGCCATTTTTGTAATTCCAACATAATAACGAATACCCAAAGAAAATTGTTCACTAAAATCATATCCCGTTCCAAAATTGAAACCAAAATCAACCTTTTTAAACTCATCACTCACATCAGGCTCTACTGTACTTCCCTGATAATCCACAGTTGCTTTTGTATCTATCAAAAAACCAACTTGAGGCCCAGACTCCAAGTACAATTGATTTACTAAATAATATTTAACTACAACTGGAACATAAATAAAAGATAATTTAATAGTTCCATTATCAACTACAACCGAACCAACAGAAAAATTATCTCGTTTTACAGATTGTTCCAGATACAAAGCTTCTGGTTGTACATACCATTTATCTGCTAATTTAATTTTAGAAAAAAGACCAATTTGAAAACCAACTTTGGTATCTACTTTACTACCAAACAAGGAAACATTAGCGCCACCTTTTAGGCCAAATTTAGCTTCTTGTCCCTGAACATGAACAGCAATAAAAACAACTAAAACAGCTAAAATAATTTTATTCATAATTGAGAAATTTAATTTCCATAAACATACATACTTATTCTTTCAAAACCAATAGTTAACCTATTTATAGCATTATTTTAAAACAAAAAAACCTCCCAAATTGAGAGGTTCTTGAACATATTATTTTTTTTATAATTTAAAATTCACTCCTACATTTACTGAAGAAAAAGTTCCACCATCTACAGCTATTCCTTTGTAACCCAAATACACATCAAAAGTATCTCCAAGATATCCTAATTTAGGTTGGTATAAAAAACCACCATCATTACCATCACTAACTCCAATAGCATATCCTACATCAGCCCCTAAATACCAATCTGTAGCTATACCAAATTGAACATTACCAGCAACTGGAATGAAACTTACAGCATCTGGTTTAAAACTTCCACCTCCTGGTAAATCATAAGATTTTCCTAAATAAGTCGTGTAACCAGTAACTACACCTGCATGAAATTTGTCTGAAAAATGCCAAATATAAGACAAATCAGCACCTAAGTTCAAAGAACTAGAATCTTGAATATCACCTGTAGGTAATCCTACATGAGCACCCAACTTAAAAAATCCACTTTGTGCATTCATAAAACTAAATGCAAACACCATTGCTGTTGTTAAAATAACTTTTTTCATGTTAAATAATTTTAAGATTAATACATTATAAAGATACAGAAATTATCATTTACACAATAATATGTTAAATAATTATTTTTAAACACTTTTATTAACAATTCACCAGACTTATTCCTCAATTCAATTCTATTTCACTTGCAGAGACCTCTATTTTAAAATTCCAGAAAATCAATTAAAATACTTAGAAGGACGCTGTACGTTCACAAAACAGAATCCTAAATTAACGGAACATAAACACTAAAATATAACTTTACAAGAGCACATTAAACCGTATAAAAGATATCTATAAGTATAGAATTCTTTTAGAAACTCTGGAACATAAAATAACGAAATAAGATTAAGACATTTCTGCCTATAAGTGGGTATTATGTAAAATAAATAAAATAAAACACAACAATTTTCAGGATAAAGAGTTATAAATTGCGAGATATAAAACTTCAAATATACAATCATGAAAAAGACAATTTTAATCGCCTCTTTATTACTAGGAATAACAACAATTTCTCAAGCACAATCCATACGCTTAGGTGTTAAAGGAGGAATTAATTACGCTAATCAAAATGGAACAGAAATCACCCTAAACTTGACTAACTACAATAATTCAGACGCCATCACCAGCTATCATGCAGGTCTAGTTGCTGAAATTAAATTATTAGAGAACATAGCCATTCAGCCAGAACTTTTATACTCCACTCAAGGTGCTACCTATAAAAATGCAACGGAAGAATTTAAAAACGAATTAGGATACATCTCGATCCCTGTTGTTGCTAAAATATATTTAAGCAAGAGTCTAAGTTTAGAAGCAGGACCTCAAGCATCTTTCTTGTTAAGTGAGAGAAACAAATTTGACTACAAAGAGTCACAAACTTTTGAATTTGCAGCTGTAGCAGGATTAGGATTAAACATAACTAAAAATCTATTTTTACAAGCTCGATATGGAGTAGGACTTACTGAAGCTAGTAAAGATGCTCAAACTAAGAATTCAACTTTTCAAATTTCGGCTGGAATTCTTTTCTAAAAACCACGAAACAAATTTACCACAAACCGTTCTTTAATTGGAACGGTTTTTTTATTTTTACCAAAACATACTATATGAAAATCTGCATCATTAACGGACCTAACCTCAACCTACTAGGCAAAAGAGAACCAGAAGTTTACGGAACTCTCACTTTTGAAGAATATTTTACTGGCTTACAAATAAAGTACCCAACAATTGATTTTGTCTACTATCAGAGTAATATTGAAGGGGAATTAATTGATAAAATTCAAGAATTCGGCTTCAACTATAATGGAATCATCCTCAATGCAGGCGCCTACACCCATACTTCTATTGGTATTGGTGACGCAATCAAAGCCATCACAACGCCCGTAATTGAAGTACATATATCTAACACGTTTTCACGAGAAAGCTTCAGACATCAATCCTATATTTCAGGAAATGCTAAAGGAGTTATTCTAGGTTTTGGACTAAAAAGTTACGATTTAGCTATACAGTCTTTCCTTTAACAGAAAATAATACCATTAGTATTTTAAATTTACTGTGAAAGAATTATTTAATCTTGTCGGGTTGAATGAAGGCGAAACCTAATTCAGGCTAATAATAAATCACGACTGCGCTAGATTTAACAAAATTCAAAAGAGAAAACTCAATATAAATCCCTTAAAAAAACGAGTTAGAAACACTATTCTAGCTCATTTTTTTTGGGCCTAGTCCTGCTGTCCGCTATAGCCCTCTTTCAAAACGCTTTTTTCACTAAGTCAGTACAGGAGCTTCCTACGGTCGCTCTGTACTTCCTGTGAAAAATAGCCTTTTTCAGTTGGGGCTACCACTTCCATCAGGGGCAGAATAGGATCGCAGGATGATTTTATTCAAAATAGTCACATTGATATCCGATTAAAATCATTTTCAATAAAAGAGTCTCTTCGAACTAACATAAAAAATGATCTGCAAAACATTTTGCAAAAACTCCATGAAAAACTATGAAAACCCATCTATGAAAAAAATAATTTTATTCGCTTTTGTAATTTTATTTTTCACTCAGTGTACTTCTGTAAAAAAACAGAATGCACATTTGGACAAATTCATTTCTACAGAAAAACTAAAATTAGATGTTGATTTCACCTATAAAAAACTACAACAGCTACACCCTAATTTATACGGATACATTAGTCAATCCGTTTTAGACTCCAAGTTTGACAGCCTAAAACAAACAATTACTCAACCATTGAAACCGCTTGATTTTTACAAAAAACTGAGCCCAGTAGTTGCAGCCATTAGACAAGGACATACACATCTATATGCACCGACTACCGTTTTTACCAAAAGAGAAACCAAAACATTACTAAAAAAAGGCATAGGTCCTCTTTCACAATTTGACTTTAATTTTAGCCATGACAAACTGTTTGTTATTAAAAACAAATCAGCTAATAAAACAATACAACCAGGAACGGAAGTTATTGCCATAAACCACCTAAAACCAAAAGACTTAATTGCAGAATACAACACATTCTATACCTCAGATGGTTACAATACTACTTTAAAAAAATCACAATCTGGCAAGAAATTTTCTGCTTTCTTTACTGTAGAAAATGGTATTCGTGATAGCTTGGAATACCAGTTTAAATACAAGGACAGTATAAAAAAAATCACGATAAGAAGACTAAAAACAGATACTACAGAAAATGAAGTTGCAAAAAACAAACTATTAAAAGCAAAACCAAAACTTACATCAGCCGAAAAGGAAGCACTTAAAGGCTTAAAAAGCAAGAAAAAAATAAATGGTTATAATAAGGACTCTAAAAATTATAATCGAAATTTAGATTTTATAAAAAAAGACAGTAGTGTTGTTCTAATGAAAATTAGGGCTTTTAAAAATGGTAATTATAAGACCTTTTACAAACAAAGTTTTGAAACACTCAAAAAACACCAAACTCAAACCTTAATACTCGATTTAAGAGACAATGGTGGCGGCCGCCTTACTGAAATTGCTAATTTATATTCCTATTTATCGGATTCTACATTTGTATTTCTACAAAAATCGGAAGTGGTTTCTCGAGCTAGCTTATTTAAAGGAGCATATTTTCATGGGGGTTCATTACCTGTAAAAGCTTTGAAAGTACTTTTTTCTCCCTTTATCTATTCCTATTTGTTACTCACTGTCCAGAAAGCTGAAAACGGTAAAAACTATTATGCTACCGAAACAAGAAAGCACAAAGTAAATAAAAATGCTTTTAAAGGAAAAATATATGTGCTTATCAATGGCGGTAGTTTTTCAGCTTCCAGTATTATTTCGTCAAACTTAAAAGGATCAAAACGAGCGACTTTTGTAGGAGAAGAAACGGGCGGCGATTATAATGGCACCGTGGCTGGTTTTATGCCTGTACTGCCATTACCAAATTCTAATTTGAAAATAAGGATTGGCATTATGGCCATGAGCCCCTATTACTCGACCGAAATTAAGGGACACGGCATTTTCCCTGACACACAAATTAGTCCAACTCTTGAAGATGTGCTTACACCCAAAGACTCAGAACTCAAATGGATTTTAGAAGACCTTAAAAAACAATAGTCCTGTTTATTTATTACCAATTCGGCTATGTCTGCTTAAAATAATCTTAATTTTTAGATTTTTATTGTTTCCACTAGGCTTGCGTGAAAGCAATGTGGTTAATTTAAAGATAAAACATCCTGTTTTGTCATTCCGACGAAGGAGGAATCACACTAGTTGCTCACGATATGTGATTTCTCCTTCGTCGAAATGACACAAAATACACTTAACTTAATGACTTTGTGCGTGAAGGATGGTAGCGATATCCTTTTATGGGGCTTTTTCTGCCTCATAAAAGATATAGCGAACAGCCTGACCCGCAGTTTTTACGGAGGGTCACGCCCTAATAATACGTCTAACGCTACTAATCTGGCTCGATATGAATCAAGATATGTCCCAATTTAGGGATTTCAAGTTTCAAGGTGTCTTTTAATTTGTGAGCCAAGTCATGCCCTTCTTTCACTGTAATTGCTGAGTTTACTCTGGCATGTAAATCAACATGATAGACCATTCCGGCTTTTCGAATAAAACATTTTTCAGTCCCTAGGATTCCGTCCACGGTAGTTGCTACTAACCTTATGTTTTCAACAACATCATCATATAAATGCTCGTCCATAATTTCACCTAAAGCTGGTCTAAAAATTAAGTAGCTATTGTATAATATAAAACCCGAAGCAAATAAAGCCGCCCAATCATCAGCCGCTTCATAGCCTTTGCCTAAAATCAATGCAGTACTAATTCCTACAAATGCTGTGACCGAAGTGATTGCATCAGCTCGATGGTGCCAAGCATCAGCCTTCAAAGAGGAGCTATTAACCTCCATACTTCTTCCTAAAACTAGACGGTAGGAGTATTCTTTCCAGACAATAATCACTCCCAAAACCACTAAGGTCCACGATTCAGGTAAATCATGTGGAGTACTAATATTGTTGATACTTTTATAAGCAATCACCGTTGCCGAGGTTATTAAAAAAACAACTACTAAAAAGGTTATCAAGGGTTCTGCCCTACCATGACCATAAGGATGGTTTTTATCTGCCGGTCTACTCGAATATTTAATTCCAAACAAGACTAACAGCGAAGCAAAAATGTCCGTGGTTGATTCAATTGCATCTGCAATCAAGGCATAAGAATTCCCAAAAACTCCAGCAAAACCTTTAATAATTGCTAAAGCAGTATTTCCTATTATACTAAAGTAAGTCGTTTGTATCGCTTTCTCTTGGTTTGACATATTTTGTAAATAAAAAATCGTTTAAATAACCTTTAAGCGAACTCGAAAGATTATTTAAACGATATAGAAATAAGTTTGTTTTTTATTCTTCTCTAACGATCTTAGCTCCAATAGCTCTCAATCTTTCGTCAATATTTTCATATCCACGGTCAATTTGCTCTATGTTTTGGATTATACTCGTTCCTTTAGCCGAAAGTGCTGCAATTAAAAGAGAGATTCCTGCGCGAATATCTGGTGAGGACATCGTAGTTGCTTTTAACGTTGATTTAAAATCATGCCCCATAACCACTGCTCTGTGTGGGTCACATAACATAATTTTAGCTCCCATGTCAATTAACTTATCGACAAAGAACAAACGGCTTTCAAACATTTTTTGATGAATCAATACATCTCCTTTTGCTTGAGTAGCCACCACTAATATGATACTCAATAAGTCTGGTGTAAATCCTGGCCAAGGCGCATCAGAAATAGTTAGGATAGAACCGTCAATATCGGTTTTCACTTCATATCCATTTTCATGTGAAGGAATATAAATATCATCACCTCTACGTTCTAAAGTAATCCCTAATTTTCTAAATGTATTTGGGATTAAACCTAAATTATCCCAGCTCACATTTTTGATAGTGATTTCGCTTCTTGTCATAGCAGCAAGACCAATCCAAGAACCTATTTCAATCATATCGGGTAAAATTCTGTGCGTACAACCACCCAAACTTGTTACCCCTTCAATCGTTAATAAATTAGATCCAACACCGGTAATTTTGGCTCCCATAGAGTTCAACATCTTGCAAAGTTGTTGAAGGTATGGCTCACAAGCTGCGTTATAAACCGTTGTTCTTCCTTTGGCTAAAACTGCCGCCATAACGATATTAGCAGTTCCAGTTACTGAAGCTTCGTCTAATAACATATCTGCTCCAACTAGTCCCTCAGTTGCTTCCACTCCGTAAAAATGATCTTCACGGTTGTAACGAAACTTAGCACCTAGATTGATAAATCCTTCAAAGTGCGTATCCAAACGTCTTCTCCCAATTTTATCACCACCTGGTTTAGGAATATATCCTTTTCCAAAACGAGCTAATAGTGGTCCAACAATCATAATAGAACCTCTCAACGCTCCACCTTCTTTTTTGAAAGCTTCGGTTTCAAGATAACCTACATTTACTTCGTCTGCCTGAAAATCGTAAGATCCAGATCCTATTTTATTAATTTTGACTCCTAGATTACCTAAAAGTTTAATTAATTTATTGACATCAATAATGTCTGGAATATTATTTATAGTTACTTTTTCGGGAGTTAAAAGTACTGCGCACAAAATTTGTAACGCTTCATTTTTTGCTCCTTGTGGAGTAATTTCTCCTTTAAGACGAGTTCCCCCTTCTATTTTAAATATTCCCATATTAGTTACAAGTTAAATGTTTATTTTTTTTTTAGTTTTTAGTTCAATTTGGTCCCAGAAACGATTGAAAAATCAAGTTACTTATTCTGGTTGTTATTATTTTTCACAAATGGTTTTTTGCTCTTTACATTCTTTTGAATCTTTGGCGGTCCACTTGTCGTAATTTTATTTGATATTCTTTTATTGGTTCGCAATAAATCAGACGTGTTTATCAACTCTTCATCACTTTGAGTTAAATTCAATTTACCATCTGACAATTCATATAAATGTTCAAAGATTACATCATCCTTAACGGTGTCTTTATTCCAGCTTAGATAAGATTTTTTCATATGATTAGCAATCACTTTCACCAAGGCACTTTTCATGTCTCCATCTTCCCATTTATTAGCCACATCAATCATGTATTTGATGTTGTTTCCGTAATATCTGTATTTAGGATAATTTTGAGGGTATTGTAATACATCTGGTCTTAATTGCAGAACTTCTCTAGAGGGAATTGGATAAGGCGATTCTACATCCAATTTAAAATCAGACATGATAAAAAGCTGATCCCACAATTTATGCTGAAAGTCAAGTACATCACGCAAATGAGGATTTAATGTCCCCATTACTTGAATAATATATTTTGCCGCTTTATTGCGTTCTTCAACATTTTCAATTGCTGTTGCTTGATCAATTAATTTTTGCAAATGACGTCCATATTCTGGAATAATCAAATGTTCTCTTTCTGCATTGTACTCCAAGTGGTGTACAACATCATTCGCGTTCTCTTTTTGGTATTTTGAATTCATAAGTGAATTATTTATTGAATCTAAGCGCAGTTTTTATTGACATAACTGACATTCATTGGCTACAGCCAAAAAAAATCTATTGTATTACAGAGAAACAATTCCTTCTATAACAGACAACTCTATGTATTTATCTATTATATCTTGAGAACTCTTCATTTGAACATCAACTGAAATACTTGTATATTTTCCCGTTTTAGATTGGGTGGTTTTAATAACTGCTCCTAAACAATCAAAAGCTTTTTCAATTTTCTCAATCTTGTCAGTATCAGTAGGAACTATAAATTTGAATAAATACAAAGCGGGCCAAGAATTACTTTTTTCCAACTCCTCCTTTAACCTATCATAAAATTCTTCTGTCTTCTTATCCATCTTCGTTTTAAAATAATAGCAAATATACGTTTTCCAATATAAAATAAGAACTATAGAATATGATTTTTTGACAAAAACAATATATTAATCTGAGTCATTTTTTTTAAAATCCCAATAAGTTTAAGTAAGTTTGACTATTATCTCAAAAAAAGTGCAAAAAAAAATCATAGCAATCATAGGTGGCCCAGGAACTGGAAAAACAACCTTAATTAACGGTTTGATTACCAAGGGTTTTTGTTGTTATCCTGAAATATCTCGAGAAATCATCCTTGATGCACAAAAGAAAGGAATAGACCAACTTTTTCTTGAAGAACCATTGCTCTTTAGTGAATTATTACTAGAAGGTCGAAAAAAACAGTATGAAGATGCTATTCAAGAGCCTAACGAAATAGTTTTTATTGACCGTGGATTACCTGATGTGCTTGGATATTTGCATTATGTCAACCAAGAATACCCAACTTCATTTGCGACGGCTTGCAGAGAAAACAGATATTCATCTGTATTCATTTTGCCGCCTTGGAAAGAAATTTATGTTAGCGACCAAGCCCGTTATGAGACCTACGAACAAGCCATCGCTATTCATCAACATATTATAAAAACGTACAGTGACTTTGACTACAATCCTATTGAAGTACCTAAAGACACAGTGGAAAACCGTATTCAGTTTATATTAGAAGCCATCTAACCCAAATCTTAAATTCCGAAACTCACACCTATGTCTGAAGCTTTAGAAATCCTAAAAAAATATTGGAAACATAACGAATTTAGACCACTACAAAACGAAATCATTGATACCGTTTTGAGTGGAAAGGATGCTTTTGCCTTGTTACCAACGGGTGGTGGCAAATCGATTTGTTTTCAGGTTCCTGCCATGATGCAAAAGGGAATTTGTTTGGTCGTTTCGCCACTAGTCGCTTTAATGAAGGATCAAGTTGCTAATTTACAAAGCAGAGACATCAAAGCAATTGCACTTACTGGCGGTATCAAATCAGACGAAATGATTGACCTTTTGGATAATTGCCAATTTGGAAATTACAAATTTTTGTATTTATCTCCAGAGCGTTTGCAGTCTGAGTGGATTTTAGAACGAATAAAAAATCTCGACATCAACTTAATTGCGATTGATGAAGCACATTGTGTTTCGCAATGGGGACACGACTTTCGCCCTGCTTATTTGAAAATATCAAATTTAAAAACACATTTCCCTAATGTTCCATTTTTAGCTTTAACAGCTTCAGCAACTGCTCGTGTGAAGGAAGATATTATAAAAGAATTAGGATTAGAAAAACCAGTACTTTATCAAGAATCTTTTGCTCGAAAAAACATTGCTTATATGGTTTTTGAAGCCGAAGACAAACTTTTTAAAATTGAACAAATTTTAAAGAAAAACCCACAACCTTCTATTATTTATGTTCGAAATAGAAAATCCTGTCTAGATATTTCATCGCAATTGCAAACATTAGGTTTCAAAGCGACTTATTATCACGGCGGACTTCCATCGAGAGAAAAGGACAAAAACATGAGTCTGTGGATGGAAGAAAAAGCACAAGTAATTGTAGCTACCAATGCCTTTGGGATGGGGATTGACAAAGCGAATGTCAAAACAGTCATTCACACCCAATTACCTGAAAATATTGAAAATTATTACCAAGAAGCAGGACGATCAGGAAGAAATAGGGATAAAGCTTTTGCAGTATTACTAACGAGTCCTTCAGACCGCTTTCAAGCCGAAAGTCAATTCATCAATACCCTTGTTGATAAAAAATTCCTAAATCTAACCTATAACAAACTCAATAACTATTTTCAAATCGCTTACGGAGAAGGTATTAACGAAACTTTTACATTTAATTTGAATCATTTTTGTAGTAAGTATAATTTTCCGGTTCTTAAAACCTATAAAGCTTTGCAATTTCTTGACAGACAAAGCATCATTAGCTTGTCACAAGAATTTTCAGAAAAAATCAGTCTTCAATTTATTATCCCTTCCAAAGAAGTAGTTCGATACATCAGTTTGAATCCAAATGGCGAGGAAATCATCCTTGCCATATTGAGGACTTATCCCGGAGTTTATGAAATGGATACCGTTTTCAACAGTGCTTTGATTGCTAAAAAATCAAATCATCCAGAGAAAGAAGTTCTAGCAATTCTGGAAAAATTAAAAGAAAAACAAATCATTGAATACCGCTCTAAAAATAATGACGCATCTTTAACTTTTAACGAAATTAGGGAAGACGAACGCACCATTAATCGTGTTTCTAAATATTTAGAAAAACAAAATCAGCTCAAGAAAGAGCAATTAAAATCGGTTTTAGATTATGTGAAGGAAGACAGCATTTGCAAAAGCAAATTGATCTTAGCCTATTTTGGAGAAAAAGACGCCGATGAATGTGGTATTTGTTCCTATTGCATCACCAAAAAAAGAAGTCCGAAAGACCCTGATGCCCTTTCTAAAAAAATTATTGAGCTACTACAAAATGAAGATTTGAATTCAAGAGAATTACAAAACAGAACTCAAACTAGCAAAGACACTATTATCTTTGCATTACAAGCACTATTAGAAAAAGAAATTATAATAGTTAAATCCAACAATACCTATACTTTAAAATCATAATGGAAAAATTACGAATTGTTTTTATGGGAACTCCTGAATTTGCAGTAGGGATTCTTGACACTATTATCCAAAATAACTATACCGTGGTGGGGGTTATCACCGCTGCTGACAAACCTGCTGGTCGTGGACAAAAAATAAAATATTCCGCCGTAAAAGAATATGCTTTAGTCAATAACTTACATTTATTACAACCAACCAATCTAAAAGACGAGGATTTCCTAGCGGAATTAAAAGCATTAAACGCTAATTTACATATAGTAGTCGCATTTAGAATGCTACCAAAAGTAGTATGGGAAATGCCTAGCTTAGGAACCTTTAACCTCCATGCTTCACTACTTCCTAATTACCGTGGAGCGGCGCCTATCAACTGGGCTATAATCAATGGCGAAGAAAAAACGGGAGTAACCACTTTTTTTATTGATGACAAAATAGATACTGGAGCCATGATTTTAAGCGCTGAAACCGCCATTGATGCTAATGAAAATGCGGGGCAACTTCATGATCGTTTAATGAGTATTGGAAGTACAACCGTTATTGAAACTTTAGCATTGATTGAAAATGGAAATGCAACCACTACTATTCAAACCGATGCGGACAACATAAAGACTGCATACAAACTCAACAAAGAAAACTGCAAAATTGACTGGACTAGATCCACTCAATCTATTCACGACCACATCAGAGGACTGAGCCCTTATCCAGCAGCTTGGACCCTAATTTCGGATAAAAATGAAGAATGGAACGTAAAAATATATGAATCCAAAATACTAGACGAAGAACATCAACTAAACATTGGAACTATTATTTGCACCAAAAAAGAAATGAAAATTGCCGTTGAAAAGGGTTTTATACAAATAATGAGCTTACAATTCCCCGGAAAAAAACGAATGACCACATCCGAACTATTAAACGGCGTTAGGTTTTCTGAAGAAGCAATAGCTCTTTAACCCGCAAAAACATTGGACACAACATGATTCCCAATAAAAACAACCTTATTTATTAACAAAACAAATAAGTTATCAACAAAACGGTTCTAAATTAACCAAAACACTTGCATGCTAGGGATTTCCTGCTAAATTTGTATATAAGAATTCATTAACCAACAATAAATAACATATTATTATGAACAAATCAGAATTAATCGATGCTATCGCTGCAGACGCAGGAATTACTAAAGCTGCTGCTAAATTAGCTTTAGAATCATTTTTAGGAAACGTAAGTGGTACTTTAAAAGCAGGAGGTAAAGTATCTCTAGTAGGTTTTGGATCATGGTCAGTATCAGCAAGAGCTGCAAGAGATGGAAGAAACCCTCAAACAGGAAAAACTATTCAAATTGCTGCTAAAAATGTTGTAAAATTCAAAGCTGGTGCAGAATTAGAAGGAGCAGTAAACTAATCATCGTTTTCTCCCCTTACAGAAACAAAACCTTCCTTATGGAGGGTTTTTTTTTGCATTTCATCGATAAAATTTGGTTTTTTTTTATTTTTTTTCTTAAATTTAATAAAAAAATCACTGTATCATGATTTCAGAAAAATTAATAAAAGGACAACTACTTATATCTGAGCCTTCTATAATTGGAGATTTATCATTTAATAGATCTGTGGTTTTATTAGCAGATCATGACAAAGAAGGTTCTGTAGGTTTTATCATCAATAAACCACTAAAGTACACTATCAGCGACCTAATTCCAGAAATTGAATCCAAATTCAAAATATACAATGGAGGACCTGTTGAACAAGACAACCTTTATTTTATACACAATGTACCTGAATTGATTCCTAACAGTGTGGAAATTTCAAATGGAATTTACTGGGGTGGTGATTTTGAATCTACCAAAGACCTCATTAATAGTGGCACCATCACTAAAGACAATATTCGGTTTTTCTTAGGCTACTCTGGTTGGCACGAAAACCAATTAGAAAATGAAATGAATGCTAATTCTTGGATTGTAACAAATAACAATTACAAAAACAAAATCATAGGAAAGTCTCCTGCTCATTTTTGGAAAGATCAAATCAAAGAACTAGGAGGTGATTACCTTATTTGGTCAAATGCACCTGAAAACCCTTACTTGAATTAAAATTCAGATAGCACTAAATACAAAAAAGGTTAAACACAGTAGTAAAAACTATTGTTGTTTAACCTTTTTTCATTCTATGTATGAAACTTAGAGCTTCTTTAAAAAGCAATTTGCTCATTTAGTTTCTCCACTAGCTTACAAGCAATTTCTGTCTTAAAACTCTTCTTTCTATACTTTGTAATCGGTTGAACTCCTTTAATCACATTGGTAATAAATAACTCATCTGCTTTTTGAAGGTCAAAAGGAGAAATCACCTCTTCAACTACTTCTAAATTTTCTATTTTTTTGGCCAAAACCAAAATTTGTTTTCGCATTACGCCATTCAAACAACCTTCCGCAACTGGAGGAGTAATCAGTTTATTCCCTAAAACCATAAAAATATTACCTTCAATTGCCTCCACCACATTTTTACTATCATTCAATAACAAACAGTTATCCAAACCATTTTCAGAAGCAAAAACACTAGCTGTAATATTCAGCATTCTATTCGTCGTCTTTATAGAGGACAGCAATTGCTTGGTTATATAAAAATCCTTAAACAAATCCACCTCATACTCCTTAGACGCTATACTATATTGTAGTTCCTCCAAAACACTTGCATGAATTAAAAAAGAAACTTCATTAGTTGTAGGCAAATAATATCCTCCATCATTTCTACAAACGGTTATTCTCACTCTAGCCGATTCAACTAGATTATTAGCTTGCGCAACTAAAAGAAGTTGTTCTTCAAAATATTCCATGGTAAAATTCATAGGAATCTCCATTCGAACGACGCGCATGGATGCCATCAATCTAAAATAATGATCTTCCAGAAAAAGAATAACACCATTACTAATCTTTACCGTTTCAAAAACAGCATCACCGTATAGAAAACCACGGTTTTGTGTCAATATATTGGCCTCTTCAGCCACGATTGTTCCATTAAAATTAATCATAAAAAAAGCCCTGAATTTTGTTCAGGGCAAATATATGTTTTAAAATACTATTATACTAGACCGAACCTAGGAGATGTTTCAAATCTGAAATTTGATTTACCCACAATAATCTTGCTTCATCTACTTCATCCGCATCTGCAAAATCAACCACCATTAAAGAAACATCCTTCGTCAATTCATCCACAAGAATATGTAGTTCAAAGAACAGATCAGTATCTTTATTATTATCATCTACCCATTTGAATTTTACCTTTTCGCCTGATTTCTTTGAAGCCAACCTAGCTTTCTCTTCTGAATCATTCCAAATGAAGGTGAAAAACTCCCCACGAGAATTTACATTATCTGCAAACCATTCTGACAAACCTGAAGGAGTCGAAATATATTGATACAACAACTGAGGAGAAGATGAAATAGGGAACTCGATTTCGTAACGTACTTTTTGATCCATGGAGTAAATTAATTTTTTTCGAATATATAGAATATTAACCCGATAAAAAAGTGTTTTTAAAAATATTTTTTTTTCTTTATATTTTACTTGTTTGCTTTAATAAAAGTTTTATATTTGCACCCGCAATCAGGAACAGTTTTCCACTGCATTTGGCGAGGTAGCTCAGTCGGTTAGAGCGCAGGATTCATAACCCTGAGGTCACGGGTTCAACTCCCGTCCTCGCTACTCAAAACAAACCCTTAAACATCAATTGTTTAAGGGTTTTGTATTATTTAGAAATCCCTACCTTTTACTCTTCCAAATTCTCTTTTACAATAATTTCAAGTGGCATATACTGTGTTTCTAAAACTGATTCCTGAAGTACCAATTGCTTATACAAACACTCAATAGCCATATAGCTTTGGATTTCAGGTTTTTGATTGATTAAAAAATCAATCATTCCTTTTTTTAAATATGCTTTATTTTGTTCCAATAAATCATAACCTACAATCCGAATACCTTTAATTTTATTTTTTTCTAAAAACTCTGCAATTAGATATGCTCTAGAATTGGGAACAAAAATACTGTCAATATCCTTAAAAACAGCTAAAGTTAACTGATTGGTTTCGGTGTCTTTTATTGTTACTTCTGTAAAACTCACCTCTTTTTGCTCTGGATTATTCGTGAAAAATGAAGTAAAACCTTCCATACGCTGCAAATAAACGGAGGTTGTTTCTATCTCGCGTGTAATTTTTACTACCAATATTTGATGCGTTTGATACTTTGATAAACTAATTAATTTTCCCGCCAAAAAACCACTTTTAAAAGCGTCTTGTCCAAAATAAGCGTGCGGACTTCCTAACTTTAGATTTGAATCAACCATTACTACAGCTGTATTTTTCTCTTTCCATTTTTTCAGAAAAATAATAGATTCGTCATGAAATACTGGAGCAAACAATAATCCTTGAAAGGTCGATTTCAAAACCTCTTTGGCTTTTATAGAAAACGATTTAGCGTCAAAATCATAAAAAAAGAATTCCAAAACTACTCCATAACTTTCATACTCTTTTGCCGCTTTCTGAATTCCCAGCACATGATTGTGCCAATATTCAACATTATCATCTTTTGGCAATAAAACAGCAAAAACAAACTTCTTATTAAAAGCCAAATTACTCGCAAATACATTTCGTTTAAAACCGTATTCTTTGATTATAGCGTTTACCTTATCAACATTCTCTTGCGCTACTTGCCCTCGATTATGAATAATTCGATCTACTGTTCCCGTAGAAACATTGGCAAGTTTTGCTATTTCTTTAATTGTTATAATAATCTTAGCTATTTAAGTTATTGTTAATTACCCTTTAAAAATAAATATTTCTTCAAATTTAGTAATTCAAATTGACTTTTAACCTATATTTGTAAAGCTCCGTGCGCGAACACGGTGAAAAATATATTTTTTTTTATAATCAATACAAAACTATATTAGCAAAGAACTAACAAACATCGCACAAAGCGAATAAAAAAACAATTATGATCATAGACACATTAAAAAACGCAGCAAAATATTTTGCGCTAAACCCAAATTTCAAAGCTGCTTTTGACTTTATTGCTCAAAACAGTATTGCCGATTTACCTGATGGCGTGACCACGATATCAGACAATTTACGTGTAATCGTGAATACTGGACAAGGAAATAATGCCAAAGATGCGCTAGCGTTTTTTGAGTGTCATGACCTGCACATTGATATCCAAGTATGCGTAAGAGGATTGGAAACATTTGCTTGGAAACCTAGAGAAAAAGCCAATCAACCTAATGGCGATTACAATACTGAGAAAGATGTTCGTTTTTGGAATGACAAGCCAGATACTTTTTTCCAATTGACCAACAATCAATTTGCAATTTTATATCCCGAAGATTGTCACGCCTCTATGATGGGAGAAGGTGAAATCAAAAAATTAATTTTTAAAGTAAAAATCTAAAATAATTATGAATAAAACATTCGATCTCAACGGAAAAATTGCATTGGTCACTGGCGGCGGTGGAACTTTGGGCGGTAATATGGCACAAGCTTTGGCACAAAATGGAGCAATCGTAGGCGTTATAGGAAGAACTCCCGAAAAACTCGATCAAATGGTCGCTACCATCCAAGCCAACGGAGGCCAAGCATTTGCCATAGTTACCGATGTTTTGAACGAAAGTGATTTAGAAAAAGCAAAACAGCATATAGTTACTACTTATGGCAAACTAGACATTCTTATCAATGCTGCTGGTGGCAATATGCCTGGCGCTACAATTATGCCCGATCAAGACTTTTTTAATGCAAAGCAAGAAGATTTACAAAAAGTGCTGGATTTGAATGTAATGGGAACCTTTTTACCATCTAAAGTTTTTTCAGAATTGTTTGCCAAACAAAAAAATGGCGTAATCATAAATATCTCATCGGCTGCAGCAGACCGCCCATTAACTCGCGTGGTTGGCTATTCTGCCTCCAAGGCAGCAATAGACAATTTCACGCGATGGATGGCGGTTGAAATGGCTACTAAATATGGCGAAGGAATTCGCGTAAATGCTATTGCTCCCGGTTTTTTTATAGGAGAACAAAATCGAACATTATTACTTACGCCCGAAGGAAACTTAACTACTCGCGGAGAAACTATTATCAAACAAACACCCATGGGACGCTTTGGAAATCCAGAAGACCTCAACGGTACACTGATATGGTTATGTAGTGATGCTTCGAAATTTGTTACCGGAGTGGTCGTGCACGTTGATGGTGGATTTGGAGCAAAAAGCATATAACCCAGAAATAGGTTAGAGGTTTGAAGTTAGAGGTTAGGAGTGGAGTTAATATTACAGGTTATCATTAAAAATAAAAGACAAAATGGAACAAACATGGAGATGGTACGGACCAAATGACCCCGTAAAATTATCGGATGCAAGACAAGCAGGTGCTACCGGAATTGTTACCGCTTTACATCATATCAAAAATGGACAAGTATGGGAAGTGGATGAAATCATGAAACGCAAAAACGAAGTCGAAGCTGCTGGATTGACTTTGTCAGTTGTAGAAAGTATTCCCGTTCATGAAGATATCAAAAAGCAATCTGGAGATTATTTGAAATACATAGAAAACTACAAGGAAAGTATCAAAAACCTAGCAGCTTGTGGTATTGATATCGTTTGTTATAACTTTATGCCTGTGTTGGACTGGTCAAGAACAGACTTGTCATATGAAGTAGAAGATGGTTCCAAAGCATTGCGTTTTGATGTAAATGAATTTGCTGCTTTTGAATTGTTTATTCTAAAAAGACCAGGAGCAGAAGAAACGTATACCGAAGCTCAAAAAGTAAAAGCTAAAGCTACTTTCGAAAAACTGACAGATCCTGAAAAACTTAAATTACAACAAAATATTATCGCAGGTTTACCTGGTGCAGAAGAATCCTATTCTGTAGAAGATTTCTTGAAAGTGTTACAAGGGTATAACGGTATTGATGCTGCTAAATTAAAAGAAAATTTATATTATTTTTTACGAGAAATCATCCCTGTTGCTGAGAGTGCTGGCGTAAAAATGGCCATTCACCCTGATGATCCTCCCTACCCTATTTTAGGCTTACCAAGAGTGGTAAGTACCGAAGCGGATTTGAAACAATTACTAGAAGCTATTGACTCTCCTTCGAACGGATTTTGTATGTGCACTGGTTCTTACGGCGTAATCGCTGAGAATGATTTACCAGGAATTGTAGATCGTCATGGTGCTAAAATGAACTTTATCCATTTGAGAAGTACACAACGCGATGCTGAAGGAAATTTCTATGAAGCCAATCATCTAGAAGGCGATGTAGATATGTATGGAGTAGTTAAATCTATTATTAAAAAAGAACTAGAAACGGGTCGAATTATTCCAATGCGTCCCGATCACGGTCATCAAATGTTGGATGATTTGAACAAAAAAACAAACCCAGGGTATTCAGGAATTGGTCGCTTACGTGGTCTTGCTGAATTACGTGGTCTTGAAGTAGGTATTAAAAGAAGTTTATAAACATCATTATGTCACAAACATTCATCACCGAAGATTTTTTATTACACAATGAAGTTGCCAAAAAGTTGTACCATGAGTATGCCAAATCGCAACCCATCTATGATTATCACAATCATTTGTCTCCAAAGGACATAGCCGAAGATCGTCAGTTTGAAAACATTACCCAATTGTGGATCGAAGGCGATCACTACAAATGGCGTGCTATGCGTGCCAATGGGATCAACGAAAGGTACATTACCGGCGACGCAAGCGATTTGGAAAAATTCAAAAAGTATGCCGAAACGCTTCCCTACACTTTAAGGAACCCATTGTATCATTGGACGCATCTAGAACTGAAAAATTATTTTGGATTTACCGAATTACTAAATGCCGATTCTGCTGAAAGAATTTTTCATACTTGCAACGAGTTATTGAAAACACCTGAATATAGTGTTCGAAATTTATTGCTAAAAATGAATGTCAAAATGGTAGGAACTACCGATGATCCTACGGATGATTTAGCCTACCACAAAAAGTTGAAAGAAGAAGGTTTTGAAATCGCTGTTTTACCAACATTCAGACCTGACAAAGCTACTGAAATCGAGAAAGGACAAGCTTTTGTAGATTGGATATATAAATTAGAAACAGTTGTTGGCTATGCTATTTCAGATTATGCAACCCTAATAAAAGCAATTGCAGAACGTCATGATTATTTTCATGAAGTGGGTTGTCGCATATCCGATCACGGACACAACAATTACTATGGAGCAGATTTTACTGTCGAAGAAGTTGATGCTATTTTCAAAAAAGGTTTGCAATTACAACCGCTTACTTCTTTGGAAATAGAAAAATACAAATCGGCTGTATTGAACAAAATTGCTACTATGAACCACAGTAAATCATGGGTGCAGCAATTTCACGTAGGTGCTATTCGAAACAACAATGCCAAAATGATGGAACTTATGGGAGCTGACCAAGGATTTGATTCGATCGGAGACCAAATTATGGCCGAAAACATGAGTCGATTTTTTGGTCGATTAAGCATCGAAAATGCCTTAGCCAAAACGATTGTCTACAACCTCAACCCTCGTGACAACGAAATGATTGCATCAATGGTAGCCAACTTTAACGATGGTTCTGTCGCTGGAAAAATGCAATACGGTGCCGCTTGGTGGTTTTTGGACCAAAAAGATGGTATGGAAAAACAATTGGACGTCCTTTCTAACTTTGGGTTACTAGGTCGTTTTGTCGGAATGTTGACTGATTCTAGAAGCTTTCTATCGTTTCCACGTCACGAATATTTCCGACGTATTCTGTGTAATGTTTTGGGTGAAGAAGTCGAAAAAGGAGAACTTCCAAATGATATGAAACTCATTGGCAATCTCGTAACCAACATCTGCAGTCAAAATGCAGTGCAGTATTTTAATTTTTAAAAAGATTAATTTCTTTTAAAAATTGTAAACTATTAAATCAAAAAAAATTATGATTAACCAAAACCAAAAAGTTGGCAAGTACCGCTGGTCCATTTGCGGATTACTGTTTTTTGCAACTACCATCAATTATCTAGACCGACAAGTACTGTCCTTGACATGGAGCGATTTTATTGCTCCCGAATTTCACTGGACTAATAATGATTACGGAAACATAACAGCCTTGTTTTCTATATTTTATGCTGTATCCTTATTATTTGCTGGTAGATTTGTCGATTGGTTAGACACCAAAAAAGGATTTCTTTGGGCAATTGGAATTTGGTCTATTGGTGCTTGTTTACACGCTTTTTGCGGAATTGCAACTGCTGGAATTATCACTGGTAATTGGTTTGTGAGTTTTGGAGGTGCCAAAGAAATCATAGAAAACATCAACGATACCGGAATGGTCATCAACGTGAGTGTTACCTTATTTATCTTTGCCCGTTTTGTGTTAGCCTTAGGTGAAGCCGGAAATTTTCCTGCTGCCATCAAAACTACAGCCGAATATTTTCCTAAAAAAGACAGAGCCTTCTCTACCAGTATTTTCAACGCTGGAGCAACAGTAGGAGCTTTGGCAGCACCAATTACGATTCCGTTTATCGCCAAAGCTTTTGGTTGGGAAATGGCTTTTATCATCATTGGAGCCTTAGGTTTTGTATGGATGGGATTTTGGATTTTCATGTATGACAAACCCGAAAAACATCCAAAAGTAAGTGCTGCCGAATTAGAATACATTCAACAAGACGATATTGCAGCTAGCAAACTAGAAGGATACATACCTGAGACAACTGCAAAAGTATCCTTGAAACAGTGCTTAAAATACAGACAAACCTGGGCATTCGCCTTTGGTAAATTCATGACCGATGGGGTTTGGTGGTTCTTTTTATTCTGGACACCTGCCTATTTAAGTTCTGTTTATGGAATGAATTCAACTGATGCTGCTTTCCCATTATTCGTATTGTATATGATAACCTTACTTTCGATTATCGGAGGATGGCTACCTACCTATTTTGTAGAAAAAAAAGGAATGGATCCGTACGCAGGTAGAATGCGATCGATGTTAATTTTTGCCTTTTTCCCATTATTAGCATTAATTGCACAGCCCTTAGGACATATTACCTACTGGATACCCGTTATCATCATCGGTATCGCAGGAGCGGCTCACCAAGCATGGTCAGCCAATATATTTACAACCGTTGGAGACATGTTTCCCAAAAAAGCAATTGCAACCATCACCGGAATTGGTGGATTGGCCGGAGGAGTTGGTTCTACTGTAATCAACAAAAGTTCTGGACTTTTATTTGACTATGCAACCGTAACCGAAATGGATTTCATGGGATTTCACGGAATCGAAGCAGGATATTTCATCATTTTCTCTGCTTGTGCCGTTTGCTATTTAATCGGTTGGTCTGTGATGAAAATCTTAGTTCCAAAATATGCTCCTATTACTGATTTGTAGTTAAATTTATAAATTATTTGGGCATGCCACCAGATCAAAAAAGGGGCTTATATAGCAACCGCTTATAAGCCCCTTTTTCATCTGCTGTCGGGCTTTCCGCGCTACTTCGGTAGCCAGCTGCAATCCCTCATGCGACACCAGTTTATAATTATACATTTTGTTCCAACTATAATCAATTACAAATTTGATTAAAATTAAATAGTATGAAAAACCTCTATTATTACTTTGGACTAGGACTACTGCTTTGCTCTTGCAAAAGTCAAATTCCACAATCAGCAAATTTATATGAATCAAGATATTCTTCACTGTTAGAATATCCTGTAGATTCATTGGCTTTCCCTCGCAGCATGTCTGTAAAAACAGGAATCATACATAAAGTACCATCAAAAGACTGGACCAGCGGATTTTTTGTGGGTAATCTTTGGCAACTGTATGACTTGACAGGAAACAAAGCCTATAAAGAAAAAGCCATTCAATGGAATCCCTTTATCGAAAAAGAAAAACACAATGGCAACACCCACGATATGGGTTTCAAAGTGTATTGTAGTTATGGCAAAGGACTCGCATTAGTCCCAGAGAAAAAAGCGGCCTATGAAAAAGTAATTGTCGAAAGTGCCAATACTCTCATCACCCGATTTAGCCCAAAAGTACAGGCAATTCGTTCCTGGGATTTCAATAAAGAAGTTTGGACCTACCCAGTAATTATTGACAACATGCTCAACCTGGAATTATTATTCGAAGCTTCAAAGATTACCAATGATCCAAAATACCGTGACATTGCCATTCAACACGCCAATACGACCCTGAAAAATCATTTTAGAGCAGATAACAGCTGTTACCATGTAGTTGATTATGATCCACAAACTGGGCAACCAAAAACCAAAATGACACACCAAGGTTACAATGATGATTCTTCATGGGCAAGAGGGCAATCTTGGGCGATTTACGGCTATACTATGGCATACCGCTATACCAAAGACAAAGCCTTCCTACAACAAGCGGAAGCAACGGCAAATTACTTCATCAACAACCAAAATATGCCAGCCGATGGCATTCCGTATTGGGATTTCAAAGATCCTTCTATTCCTAATGCGCCTAGAGATGTTTCAGCGGCAACTTGTACGGCTTCTGGTTTGATTGAGTTGTATGGCTATACCAAAAATAAAACGTATTTGGATTATGCAAAAAAAGTAATTTCGACACTTAGCAGCACCAACTACGTTATTCCTGCTACTGTAAAAGGACCTTTCATTTTAGAACACAGCACAGGAAACTGGCCTAAAAATGACGAAATCGACGAACCAATTGTTTATGGGGATTATTATTTCCTAGAAGCATTATTACGTTTAAAAGCACTTTAAATATTGAAGTAAAAAGAAAAACGGCAAGAACTACAAGTCCTTACCGTTTTTTGGGTAAAATAACAATAACTAAAAATGCTATTGTCTTTAGAGTAAATTCCATTTTACTCTAAAGACTTTTTTTTTTATAATTAAGTAAAAGAAACCGTTCTTCAATTGGTTTATTTCACTTCATCTTTATTCCATAAATTATTCATTTCTTCCAAGCTTTTACCTTTGGTTTCTGGAATGTATTTCCAAACAAACCAAGCCGCTAAAACTCCCATAACACCATAGATCCAATAGGCAAATCCATGATTGAATTGCGCTACCAAATAACTATTTTTGTCCATCATAGGAAAAGTCCATGACACCAAATAATTAGAAATCCATTGTGCTGCAACGGCTACTGCCAAAGCTTTTCCTCTTACGTCATTTGGAAAAATTTCAGACAATAAAACCCAAGCCACAGGTCCCCAACTCATTGCAAAAGCAGCTACATAAACCAACATACAGATTAAAGCAAACATACCTAGTGAACCTACAAAAAATGCAGTTCCGATGGCAAACATGGCAACAGCCATACCTACTGCCCCAATAATCATCAACGGTTTACGACCTACTTTATCAACCGTTTGTATAGCCAAAATTGTAAATAATAAATTAACCCCACCTACAATAATAGTTTGCAACAAAGCAGTATCTGTTCCAGAACCCATACTTTTGAAGATTTCAGGCGCATAATACAACACAACATTGATCCCCACAAATTGCTGAAAAACAGAGATCAAAACTCCAATTACAACCACTGCCATTCCATAAGAAAATAATTTTCCAGAACGTTCTGTAACTGTATTTTTAATTTCTTCTACAATTCTATTTGCTTCTTCCCTTCCGTTTACTTTGATCAATACCTCTAACGCTTTCTCAGGTTGAGACTGCAACATCAAAGATCTTGGCGTATCGGGAACAAAAAACAAAAAGAAAAGAAAAAGAGAGGCAGGAATCACTTCTGAAGCAAACATCCATCTCCATCCAATTGTATCCAACCAAGTAGAATCCCCTTGTTTAGCAATATAATAATTGACAAAATATACGATCAGCATACCAAAAATAATAGCAAACTGATTCATAGAAACCAATTTCCCCCTACTTTTTGCTGGTGCGATTTCGGCAATGTATAAAGGCGATAGCATCGAAGCTAATCCAACTCCAACTCCACCAATAATTCTATACACTACAAAAATGTAAATAAAGGTATGATCGCCTTGTCCGATTGGTTTAATTAACATTTCGGGCATAGCAGATCCTAAAGCAGATATTAAAAATAAAACTGCGGCCATAATTAAACCGTTTTTACGACCAAACTTTTTACTGATAAGTCCACCAAAAACACCCCCGATAATACATCCAATTAAAGCACTTGAAACCAAAAAGCCCAAACGAGCATTGGCCGACATTTCGTCTAATCCAAATGGAAGCACAAAAAACTTATCTAATGAACTCACCGTTCCTGAAATTACTGCGGTATCATAACCAAATAAAAGTCCACCCAAAGTGGCGACTAAAGTCAACTTCCACAAATAGCTGGAGTTGTTTATTGTTGTATTCATATTTATAAATTAAGTTGGTTTGTTAATTTTTTTTTGAGAGAAGACTGGTTATTTTCTTATCTACAAAAAACGCCTCGAGATGTCATTTCACCATAAAACAAAACATTCCCGATAGCGCTCTTTTTAAATAAATAACTAAAAAACAAGTTTTAACTCTCTATTTCTATATTAGATAAATTGATTGATAATGTTTTCGAATAATTCTTGTTTTCCACTTTTCAATTCCAATTCTCCGTTTTCTTGTGCAATTTTGTACAAGTCTTGTAAATTAAGTTTTCCATTTTCGAACTCTTTTCCTTTACCTGAGTCAAAAGAGCTGTATCTTTCTGTTCTTAATCTATCATAAGCAGAAGAAGTAATGATTTTATCAGCCGTTAACAATCCTCTTGCAAAAGTATCAGCACCACCAATATGAGCATGAAAAATATCATCCATATCCGTTGAGTTTCTTCTAATTTTTGCATCAAAATTAACTCCACCACCTTGTAAACCACCTGCTTTTAAGAAAACCAACATCGCTTCTGTAGTTTCTTGAATATTGTTTGGAAACTGGTCAGTATCCCATCCATTTTGATAATCACCACGGTTAGCATCTAAACTTCCTAACATTCCTGCTTGAGCAGCAACATCAATTTCGTGTTGAAAAGTATGTTGAGCCAATGTTGCGTGATTTACTTCGATATTCATTTTGAAATCTTTATCCAACCCTTGAGCACGCAAAAATCCGATAGCAGTAGCGCAATCAAAATCGTATTGGTGTTTCATTGGCTCCATTGGTTTTGGCTCAATTAAGAAATTCCCTTTAAAACCTTGTGCACGAGCATAATCACGAGCCGTTCTTAAAAATTGTCCCATATGGTCCAATTCCCTACCCATATCTGTATTTAGTAAAGACATATATCCTTCACGTCCACCCCAGAATACGTAATTCTCGCCACCTAAAGCAATCGTTGCATCCAAAGCTAATTTTACTTGTCCACCAGCTCTAGCCAAAACATTAAAATCAGGATTAGTAGAAGCCCCATTCATATAGCGAGGGTTTGAAAAAGCATTTGCAGTACCCCAAAGTAATTTTACACCTGAAACCGCTTGCTTTTCTTTCAAATATTCTGTGATAGCCGCCAATCTACTTTCTGATTCTCCAAAAGTAGCTCCCTCTTGAATCAAATCGTAATCATGGAAACAGTAGTATCCAAATCCCATTTTGGTAGTAAATTCAAAAGCTGCATCTGCTTTTTCTTTCGCAGCAGCAAGAGCGTCTGAAGGTTGATCCCAAGGAAAACTTTGTGTTCCTGGACCAAAAGGATCTGAACCTTGACCACAGAATGTATGCCAGTATGCAATAGAGAACTTGAAGTGCTCACGCATCGTTTTTCCAGCTACTACTTGGTCTGGATTATAATATTTGAATGCTAACGGATTGTCTGATTCTTTACCTTCAAATTTGATATCTCCAATTCCTTTGAAGTACTCTTTATTGCCAATTATTGCCATTTTTATGTTATTTATTGATTATTATTTTTTTTTAGTCCTTGGTCCTTGGTGTTATTTCTGTACTCTTGACTAAGGACTTTATTTTCTTTCCTCATCACTAAGGACTCTAATCTCTATTCAATATCAACTCTAATTCTTTTTTCCAATTTTGATAAGCCTCTTGATATGATTTCTGATTTGGTAGTGGCTTGTAGCTCATTACATAATCGTTTTCGGTGATATTTTTACCAAATTTCTCAAAATCTCCTTCGTGTAATCCTGCTGCTCTCGCAGCTCCAATTGCTCCTGTGGTATTGTAAATTTGGATTTCGCAATTCATAACAATTGCTATGGTATTTGCAAAAATCGGGGAACGAAATAAGTTATCGTTTCCTGCTCGCATCACTTTAATTTCGATGCCGTCTGCTTTCATGATTTCCATTCCGTAGATAAAAGAGAACGCAATTCCTTCAAGTGCTGCACGACACAAATGAGCTTTGGTATGATTATTCAAATTGACATTGACTAGTCGTGTACCCAAATCTTGATTGTTCAACATGCGTTCTGCTCCATTCCCAAACGGAATAATAGCAACACCATCAGAACCTACTTCAACGCCTTCGGCAAGCGTATTCATTTCGTCATAAGAAGAAACGGCTAAATTGTTCAACAACCAGCGGTATTGAATACCTGCTCCGTTGATACACAATAATTTTCCTATTCGAGGATCAGCACCTTTGGTATAATTAACATGTGCAAAATTGTTTACTCTAGCACTTTCTTTTACCGATAAACTGTCGGTAACTGCATAAACCACACCCGAAGTTCCACCTGTAGCCGCTACTTCTCCTGGATTGAAAACATTTAGCGAAAGCGCATTATTAGGCTGATCTCCTGCTCTATAAAAAATAGGTGTTCCTTCTGCCAGACCACTTTCTTGTGCTCCTTTGGCATCTACTTGAGATTGTAATCCAAAGGTTGGAACGATGTCTGGAATAAGATTAAAATCAATTCCATAATGCGTTAATAGTATATCAGCGATGTCATCTTTCTTGAAATCCCAAAAAATTCCTTCAGACAAACCTGAAATCGTTGTATTTATAGTATTCGAAAAACGAAATGCCAAATAATCCCCAGGAAGCATGAACTTATGAACTTGACTGTATATTTCAGGTTCGTTTTCTTTGACCCATTTTAATTTGGAAGCCGTAAAATTACTTGGTGAATTCAGCAAATGTTCGTTGCACTTTTCTTCGCCCAACGTTTCAAAAGCTTGTTGTCCGATAGCAACTGCTCTACTGTCGCACCAAATAATGGAAGGACGCAACGACTGTCCGTTTTTATCAACCAAAACCAAACCGTGCATTTGGTAGGATATACCAATTCCTTTGATTTGCTCACTAGCAATACCATAGTTTTTCTTTAATTTGGCGATAGCATTACAAGAGTGCTTCCACCAGTCTTCTGGTTTTTGTTCTGCCCATCCGTTTTTTATGGCAAGCATGCTCATTTCTGTTTCGGGCTCTTGAACCACTCCAATACTTTTGCCTGTAGCTATTTCAACCAAAGCTACTTTGATGGAGGAACTCCCGATATCAAATCCGATGTAATACATAATTATAGTGATTCTCTAATGGTTAATTTTGTTGGTACGTATTGCTGCATGGATTCATTGCTCATTACAAATTGAGCTCCTAATGTCCCCAAAGCTTTGAAATCTGTGGAAATCACAGAGATTCCTTTGTATATAAATTTCTTCATTGGTGTTTCGTTATACGACAGAAAGCCAACGTCTTTGCCCGGCTCATAATTGAGCTCTTGACATTGCTCTAAAAACTGACCCAAAAAACGATCACTTACACTTATATAAGCGGTGTTTTTATTGATTTTCCAATTCTTTGTTTCTGTCACCACCTGAAAATCCATATTAAAATCACTAACAAATTTTCTAAAAAACGTTTCAGTTTCTTTGGGATGATTCGTATAACTAGGAAAAACAAAATGAACGGATTCGTATTTTTGTAATTGCTCTTTGGCTTCTACTAAAGCATTATAAAAAGACTGACCAAAATCCTGAAAGACATAATTATCATCAGTTTTCGAATGAATATTCCAGTCTATCCACAACAATTTATCCGACGGAAGACCTCCCAAAACTTCAGGAACTTCTACATCATCAAACGGCATCACCACATACTTAAAATATTTCCCAACACTATTTTGAATAATGGTTTTGAAATTATCTATGTTATAATGATGAAATTGAACATCTGTAATAAAATTATCTGGTAAA
Organism: Flavobacterium ovatum; assembly: GCF_040703125.1. Lineage (NCBI taxonomy): Bacteria > Pseudomonadati > Bacteroidota > Flavobacteriia > Flavobacteriales > Flavobacteriaceae > Flavobacterium > Flavobacterium ovatum. Next base: position 1,902,648 of record NZ_CP160035.1, on the reverse strand, counting down.
TTATTAATGAACGAATGATACAACACTTCTTTATACGATTTGAAAGTATCTAGAACCAACAGCACTTTCCTAGTTTCTCCCGTAACATAATACCCTTTACTGGGTACCGAATCAATTACTCCTTGGTCTTTAAGAATTAGATAAGCTTTAAAAACAGTGTCTCTAGAAAGCTGACACGACTTACTCACCGCAGTTACGGATGGCAATTCGGCACCGATAATTAATTCCTTTTGAGCAATCGCATTCTTAATAGCATCCACCAACTGTTGGTATTTGGGGATATCACTATTCTGCTCTATATTAAAATTTATCTTCATTTACACCTTAAATACTATATTACAAACCATACCGTACTGTACCGTACTGCACAAATATATAAAAAATCTAAATACATCAATATAAAACAATACAATTATTTATAGCTTACCAAAACAATGACATAAAAAAAAAGGTCTCCTTAGAAATACATCCAAGAAGACCTTTTATTATGAAAAATTATTTTTCTTATTTCCAGAAAAACGCATAAGCTGCCGCTATTAATATCAAAATAATAAACGAACCGATATTGAATAATGGACCTGTTTTGAAAAACTCTTTACTCAAAGGAATTCCTTTGGAATCATTTTCACCTTTATTTTGTGTCAAACTTATAATAGCAATCACTACCATAGTTAACAATGTAGTGTATCCCATTTGATCCATCCATGGTAAAGTTGGAAACATATCCCCTTCAATCCATCCTTTTGGTCCAATTTTAAAGAATAAAGCAATTGGAATAGAAACTAAAGCTCCCCAAATTGCGGCCTTATTAGTTGTTTTTTTCCAAAACAAACCTAGTAAAAATACCCCTAAAATACCTGGACTTACAATTCCAGTATACTCTTGAATAAATTGGAATGCTTGATCAATACCTCCTAAAAGCGGAGCTGTTATTGCAGCAATAACCAAGGCAACAGCACCAGAAATACGACCTACGTTTACAGTAGTTTTATCACTAGCAGTTGGATTAATATATTGTTTGTAAATATCCATTGTAAAGATTGTTGAAGTTGAATTCAACATAGAAGCCAAAGAAGATACAATTGCAGCAGCAAGAGCAGCAAAAGCCAATCCTTTTAATCCAGCTGGTAAGAAATGTAACAACCATGGATACGCTCTATCTGCAGTACCTACACCTGGTAAGTTTTCCATAGCTGAAGCTCCTAATCTAGCCATGATTTCAGGATCATTTACCATTACATAAGCAGCAATTCCAGGAATTACAACGATAAAAGGAATTAATAATTTTAAGAATGCAGCTAATATAATTCCTTTTTGAGCCTCACGTAATGATTTAGCAGCCAAAGTTCTTTGAATAATATATTGGTTGAAACCCCAATAGTAAATATTCGCTACCCAAAGTCCTCCTACTAAAACACCAATACCAGGTAAGTTCATGTATTCAGGATTTGATTCATCCAAAATCATAACAAAACGATCTGGAGCAGCGTTATAAACAGTTTTCATTCCTTCCCACATACCTGCACCATCAGAAACTGTATCTAAAGCTAAATAAGTAGTCACTAATCCTCCTAATACAAGGAAAATTACTTGAATAACATCTGTCCAAGCTACTGCTGATAAACCTCCGTATAAAGAGTAAGCCGCAGAGAAAAGTGCTAAACCGATAATAGCGTACATCATATCAACACCCAAAATAGTCTCGATAGCTAAACCTCCTAAGTACAAAACGGTAGTAAGGTTAACAAATACATATAATGCAATCCAGAAAACAGCAAGGATTGTTTTAAGATTAGTCGAAAAACGTTTTTCAACAAATTCTGGAATAGTATAGATTCCTTTTTCGATGAAAATAGGCAAGAAATACTTACCTACAATGATTAAGGTAAAAGCAGCCATCCACTCATAAGAAGCGATTGCTAATCCTAATGCAAAACCAGAACCAGACATTCCGATAAATTGTTCTGCAGAAATATTTGCAGCTATCAATGACGAACCAATAGCCCACCATGGTAACGATTTACTCGCCAAGAAATAATCTTCTGCATTTTTTTGTTCTCCCTCTTTGTCTCGGGAAACCCATAGTCCAACGCCTAAGATCAATACAGCATAAGCTGTAAAGACTGCATAATCAATAAATCCGAATCCTGTCTCCATAATTTTTTTTTAGTTTTTTAGTTTAATATATATTTAGTTCAATTTTAGTTCTTTAATTAAGATTCTTCTTTACCCTATTTCCCTGTAACAATCACAATTTTATTTCAACATATTTATTAATTATGTATCTTTTTTAAAATAAAAACACATTAATCAAAAAAAAACAATGATATAACGTGCAATAATACAAAAAAACTTTCTGTATTATTAAGAAATTTAATTTATTTTAATGAAGATTTCAAACTATAATTGAATGAAAACTATTTAATACTTCTAATTTTAGTTTCCCATTTCCAAGCACTATCTATAGCTTCGTCAAGTGTTGATTTCGTTTTCCAGCCTAAAACATTGTTTGCTTTATCTGTACTTGCATAAGCCATGGTAACATCACCTTCACGTCTGTCAACAATTTTGTAAGGAAATGGTTTTTTACTTGTTTTTTCAAAACTCTTAATCACCTCAAGCACAGAACTTCCTACTCCAGATCCTAAGTTAAATATTTCTATTTTTTCTGCATTTTTCTTATTCAACAAACGTTGCAAGGCCACCACATGAGCTTTGGCCAAATCAACAACATGAATATAATCACGAATACAAGTTCCATCAGGAGTAGGGTAATCATCACCATACACCATTAATTCTTTACGCAAACCTATTCCGGTTTGAGTAATAAATGGCACTAAATTTTGAGGAACTCCAATTGGCAATTCTCCAATTTCCCCAGAAGGATGCGCCCCAATTGGGTTAAAATAACGCAACAAAATAGCACTAATCCCACTTACTTTAGAAACATCTGTAATTACCTCTTCACCAATTTGTTTGGTATTTCCATAAGGAGACATCGCTGGTTTAATCGCTGCATTTTCATCAATAGGCATTACATCTGCTTGACCATAAACAGTACAAGAAGAACTGAAAATAAAATTAGCTTCCTCTTTTTTCTGTAATTCTTGCAACAAATATACTAGTGATGCAATGTTGTTTTCATAATACAACAATGGGTTAGTTACACTTTCTCCAACTGCTTTTGAAGCAGCAAAGTGAATTACACCACTGATATCCGTGTATTTTTCAAAAAAACTTTGAACAGAAGCCTTTTCTCTTAAATCTAATTTTTCAAAAATGGGTGTTTTTCCAGTAATAGCAACGATTCCTTTAATAACATCTTCAGTTGAATTAGATAGATTATCAATAATAACCACCTCATACCCTTCATTTTGCAATTCTACTACAGTATGCGAACCAATAAACCCTAAACCTCCTGTTACTAATATTTTCATATTTTTATTTTTATTGTTTTTTAACAGTCATACATAATAAGCCTATCATCAATGGATTTTCTTGCCAATGATGATAAGCGATTACATAATTATTTTAATTTATAATGAACCTCAGATAAGTCTCTTAACATTTGAGCACTTTTCTCTGCTGTAATATCTCTTTGTGACTCTCCCATCATCTCATATCCTACCATGAATTTTTTCACTGAAGCGGAACGCAACAATGGTGGATAAAAATGCATGTGAAATTGCCATTCTGGATGTTCTTTACCGTCAGTTGGCGCTTGGTGAATACCTGATGAATACGGAAAAGATGTTTCAAAAAGATTATCGTACTTTGCTGTTAATTTTTTCAAAATTACTGCATAAGCTGCTACTTCATCTGTTGTAAAATCGGTAATTTTAGTCACGTGACGTTTACTGATAATCATCGTCTCAAAAGGCCAAACTGCCCAAAAAGGAACCAACGCTACAAAATGGTCATTCTGAACAACGATGCGCTCTTCTAACAAAAGTTCTTTTTCTAAATAATCAACCAAAAGATTAGTTCCGAATTTTTCGTAATATGCTTTTAGGTTATTTTGTGTTTTCTCCACTTGAGTTGGCAATGATGATTGCGCCCAAATTTGGCCATGAGGGTGTGGATTACTACATCCCATCACGCTTCCTTTGTTTTCAAAAATTTGAACGTGGTTGATATATTCAACCGCTCCAAGTTCTGTATATTCTTTTTGCCAAGTTTTGATTACATCTTCAATAGTAGCCAAATCCATTTCTGGCAATGTCAAATTGTGTTTTGGTGAAAAACAAACTACTTTAGAAATTCCTCTTTCTGGTCGTGCTTTAAAGAAAGTATCACTTCCGTTATCTTCAAAAAGAATTTCTTCTTGTTTTAAAGCTGCAAAATCATTTTCAAAAACAAAAGCACTATCGTATTTGTCATTTGAAACACCGTTAGCTCTTACATTTCCTGGACATAAATAACATTCTGGATCGTATTCAGGTCTATCATCATTAGCAATTGATTCTTTTTGTCCTTGCCAAGGTCTTTTGGCTCTGTGCGGAGAAACCAGTACCCATTCGTTAATTAAAGGATTATATCTTCTATGCGGATCTTCGTTGATATCGAAATTTTTCATTTTTTTATTATTTATAAAGTGATGTACCGTTTGATACTTTTACGTCATGTATTTTTAATTCAATTCCAAATTTGTCTAAGTATAGCTTAGAGAATTTCGCTTTTACAGCTTCTTCGCTTCCTTTTTTAACCAATGTAATGGTGCAACCTCCAAAACCACCACCCATTAATCTTGAGCCAATTACCGTATCTTCTGCTTTTGCCAGCTCCACTAAATAATCTAACTCATCACAACTTACTTCGTAATTAACAGATAATCCATCATGAGTTTCGAACATTAGTTTCCCTAATGTCAAAATATCTCCACCATCTAGTGCTACACAAGCTTGAATTACTCTTTTAATTTCTTTAACTACATACAAACTTCTTCTGTACACATTATCAGTCATTTTAGACTGTAAGCTTGTTACATGATTCACATCGCAATCTCTAAAACTGGTGATTTCTGGATAATTAGCTTTAATAATATCTAGACCTTCACCACATTCTATACGACGCGTATTGTATTCAGATGTAAACAAAGAGTGCTTTACATTACTATCAAATAAAATCAAAGAATAATCTACAAAATTAGCATCGTGATACGTGTACTCTAAAGTTTTACAGTCAATTTTTATCACCTTGTCTTCTAATCCCATTACGCTAGAAAACTGGTCCATAATACCGCAATTGATCCCTACCCAATGCTCAGCACTTTGTCCCATCAATGCAATATCGATTGGCTTGATACCTAAATTAAATAACTCATTGATTCCATATAAAAATCCACATTCTAAAGCTGCAGAAGAAGATAAACCAGAACCTGATGGAATGTTACTGCTGAAAGTACAATTGAAACCTTCAAGCGCATACCCTTTTAGATGCAATTGATTCAAAACACCACGAAGGTAGTTTGTCCAAACGCTATCTGTAAGTTCTTGTTTTGAAGTCACGTCAATTTCAAAACTTTCATCTAAGTCAATAGCGTGAATTTTTGCAATTTTTGTATTGTTTTTTTCGAAAGCAAAACAGATTATTTTATCAATCGCTGCAGGCAAAACATATCCATCATTATAATCAATATGCTCCCCAATAATATTAATTCTTCCAGGAGAAAGAATTATCGTTCCTGCGGGTGCATTAAATGTTTTTTGATAAAACGCTTTAGTGTCTTTAATTAAAATCTCATTCATTATCGTACTATTTGAAGTTAGTTAAAAATTTAAAATCTATTTGATAAAACTACAAAAACTAAAGTTCTTGAAATTTATAAATGGTTTTTTGTTTGTACGTTTCTAATGGCTTTAAAACTGCATTAGGAAACCGCGGTTGATTGGGTGCATCAGGGAAATTTTGAGTTTCAAAACAAATTCCACTTTGAGAATGGTAATCTAATCCTGATTTGTTTTTTAATTCAGTAGCTGTTTTTCCACCAACATATATATGTACACTAGGCTGATTAGTAATTACCTCCATTTTCAGGTTATTTTTACTGCTCTTCAAAGTTGCTGCAACGGCCTCATTATTTTCGATAACGAAACTATTGTCAATACTTGCAGGACAAAATTTAGTGGTAGTGAAATCAAAATCAGTATTTGCAACATCGATAATTTTTCCAGTTGGCACACCTTCGTTGGTAATTTCCACCGTTTTATTAGAAGGCAATTGCAATTCTTGATTTAGAACCGAACCGTCATGACCGTCAAGGTTAAAATAAGTATGATGTGTCAAATTGATTACGGTATCTTCAGTTGTAGTAGCGGTGTAATCCAATACTAATTCGTTTTCTTCGGTCAAAGTATAAGTAAGTTCCACGTTCAAATCACCTGGATAATTCTCTTCACCAGATGGACTTAAATAAGTCAAAGTAATAGATGGATTTTCACCAGCTTTCACATTTTTAATCGTCCAAACTTTTCTACTAAAATTATCAATTCCGCCGTGTAAGGAATGCGTTGAATTATTAGTGCTCAATTGGATTTTTTTACCATTTAGTTCAAAAACACTATCTTTAATCCTACCCGCATAACGTCCTACGGTAGCACCAAAATAAGGAGCACCATCTATTTCAAAGGATTTAATATAGGATTCCAAGTTGTCAAAACCTAAAACAACATCTACTACTTTTCCGTTTTTTAATGGTACTTGTAAAGAAGTTAAAGTGGCTCCAAGTGCTATTACTTGTATTTTAGTTCCCTTTTTATTGGTTAATTCACAAGAATCAACCACTTGTCCTTGTGGAGTTAAACCAAATGATTTGATTACGAAATTGGACGTAAATTGCGATATGTGTTTTATTTCCATTTTATTTTTATTAAATACTGAAAAACAAATTTAAGATAATAATTCAATCTTACACACCAGTACCTACCAGTTTTTTTTTATATTGCAAAAAAGTATTGATATGAAACTAATAGCAATCGAAAATAATTCCGGTATCCCTAAATATAAGCAGATTATTATTTCTATCGAAAAAACAATTGAAAACGGAAACCTAAAAAAGGACGATAAACTCCCTTCTATCAACAAAGTATGCCTTGAATTTTCATTATCTAGAGACACCGTTTTACAGGCTTATGACGAACTAAAAAAACGAGGTATCATCTACGCTATACTAGGAAAAGGCTACTATGTAAAGAGTACCCAAGTTACCATCCAACAAAAAATTTTTTTATTATTTGATGAATTAAATATTTTCAAGGAAGATTTATACAATTCTATTTTGGTGAATATCGGAAAAAACGTTCAAGTGGACATCTTTTTTCATCATTTTAATATCCAAGTTTTTGAAAAACTAATTAATGATGCTAATGGAAATTATACTAAATATATCATTATGCCTACCAGTTTACCAAACGTTCACACCTTTATAAAAACCCTACCAGTTAACGATGTCTATATTTTAGATCAAACTAACGAAGAACTGAAATCCTACCCCGCCGTCTATCAAAATTTCACCAAAAACATCTATGACGGACTGTCAAAAGGTAAAAACAAATTAAAGAAGTACAACAAACTCGTAATGATCTTTCCTGGTTTTAGAGAACCAGTCGGAATGAAAATTGGATTTGAAAAATTTTGTACTGATTACCAGTTCGATTACGAAGTAATAACAGAATTCAAAAAAAGAGACATCGTGAAAGGTGAAGTTTATGTTATCCCAAATGACCGTGACCTAGTAAGTGTTATTGAAAAATCCAAAACACAGGGCTTTTTAATAGGTAAAGACTTTGGAGTAGTATCCTATAATGAGACTCCTCTGAAAAAAATTGTCGAAAATGGGATTACTACTATTTCTACCAATTTTGAGGCAATGGGGAAAATTCTAGCCCAAATGATTTTAAATGGTAAAAAGGAGCAAATTGTAAATAGTTCTTCATTAATAATAAGAAACTCACTTTAGCACAGAACAAACCTTTTTTTATTTTACAAACTAGTAATCAACTTTTTACGGATTAAAAAAACTATAACATTTAACGGATTCTTATTACTTTTTGTTGATTAAACTTAAATAATTTTCCTTACCTTTAATCTCCTTTTCTAGATAAAAGGTCTAAAAGACTAAGTAATATAACAACTATTAACCCTTTAATCGGGTGTTAAAAGTCTTTAATCGAAAAAAAAGAGTTAACGCGTTAAAGTAAATTTAAATTTGTTAAATTTGAAATAACACAACCTACTAATTTCAAACTCTTTACCCCCAAAAGAGTCAATATTTCAACTTCAATAAAATTATTGATTTTAGAATAATAATAATACCACTATTATATAAAACATCTTAGTACAGTAAACATTACAATTCTTCAAAGATTTACTGTAAATATTGAATATTTTAATAAGTGCCTATTATGAAACAAAAATACTTTTTAATAATTATTCTTTTTCTTAGTTTTCTAATAAGCTATAGTCAAGTCACTGGTGATTTTCGTTCAAAATCACCGACTAATACCAATTGGACTGCAATAGCATCTTGGGAAACCTATAATGGTTCTGCATGGGTAAATGCTACGGTCTATCCTGGACAGAATGCAGGTTCTTATACCGTTACTATTTTGACTGGAGATATTATTACTATTGCAACCAATCTTACCACTACCACAATGGGCCAGGTAATTGTATATGGAACTTTAAATCTCAGCCCTGCAGGCTCACCTAATACCATAACATTATCAACCACAACTTTAGACATAAACGGAGGTGCTTTGAATTTTAATTTAACTAAAGTTAGATTAAATTTACCCACCTCAGCTGTAATCACTCTAGAAAACGGAGGTAATTTCACGGGACAATGCAATAACAACGACGAGATTTACATAGGAACTACACGTTATGCAGCTTGTGTAGGTGGAGGCTCTAGTGTTTATACATTCGGTGAAGTTGCTGCATCTGGAGGGAATGTAAATGCGCAAATAACAAATCCAGCAGCTGATCCCGTTGCATCTTCCGCATGTACCACTGTTAATTTAACGGGAGGCTATACTGGAACAGAAACCAATGTTACCTATAAATGGAACCTTAGAGACCCGAATGGTACAACTACAACAATAACTTCAGGAACCCTTACTAATAGCTCTCAAACAACTGCAACTTCATTTAGCCCTTTAATAATAGGGCAATATCTAGTTTCATTGGAAGTTACAACTGCTTCGTTAGCGACAAATATTGAAACAAGAACTATTAATGTGGGGGTAGATATTGAAACCCCAACTATTAGTTGTCCTACTAACATTACTCAAAATGTAGGAGCTGCTAGCTGTACCGCTAGTGTAATCACTCCAAATCCAACTACTGGAGATAATTGTACTGTAACCAAATTAACTTGGACTTTAACAGGGGTTACAACAGGAGCTTCTGCTACAACAGGGATTAACAATATTGGTACTACAACCTTTAACTTAGGAATAACCACCATTACTTACAGAGCTGAAGATGCGGCTGGCAATTTTGCAACTTGTTCGTATACTGTAACCGTGGCTGACAATATAAACCCAACTATTAGTTGTCCTGCTAACATTACTCAAAATGTAGGAGCTGCTAGCTGTACCGCTAGTGTGATCACTCCAAATCCAACTACTGGAGATAATTGTGCTGTAACCAAATTGACTTGGTCTTTAACAGGAGTTACAACAGGGGCTTCTGCTGCAACAGGAATTAATAACATTGGGACTCAAATTTTTAATTTAGGCGCAACCACTGTAACATACAGAGCTGAAGATGCGGCTGGCAATTTTGCAACTTGTTCGTATACTGTAACCGTGGCTGACAATATAAACCCAACTATTAGTTGTCCTGCTAACATTACTCAAAATGTAGGAGCTGCTAGCTGTACCGCTAGTGTAATCACTCCAAATCCAACTACTGGAGATAATTGTGCTGTAACCAAATTGACTTGGTCTTTAACAGGAGTTACAACAGGGGCTTCTGCTGCAACAGGAATTAATAACATTGGAACTAGAACCTTTAATTTAGGAACTACTACTGTAACGTACAGAGCTGAAGATGCGGCTAGCAATTTTGCAACTTGTTCTTATACTGTAACCGTGACTGATAATATAAACCCAACTATTAGTTGTCCTGCTAACATTACTCAAAATGTAGGAGCTGCTAGCTGTACCGCTAGCGTGATCACTCCAAATCCAACTACTGGAGATAATTGTACTGTAACCAAATTGACTTGGACTTTAACAGGGGTTACATCAGGAGCTTCTGTAGCAACAGGAATTAACAATATTGGTACTAGAACCTTTAATTTAGGAACTACTACTGTAACGTACAGAGATGAAGATGCGGCTGGCAATTTTGCAACTTGTTCTTATACTGTAACCGTGACTGATAATATAAACCCAACTATTAGTTGTCCTGCTAACATTACTCAAAATGTAGGAGCTGCTAGCTGTACCGCTAGCGTGATCACTCCAAATCCAACTACTGGAGATAATTGTGCTGTAACCAAATTGACTTGGTCTTTAACAGGAGTTACAACAGGGGCTTCTGCTGTAACAGGAATTAATAACATTGGGACTCAAATTTTTAATTTAGGCGCAACCACTGTAACATACAGAGCTGAAGATGCGGCTGGCAATTTTGCAACTTGTTCGTATACTGTAACCGTGGCTGATAATATAAACCCAACTATTAGTTGTCCTGCTAACATTACTCAAAATGTAGGAGCTGCTAGCTGTACCGCTAGCGTGATCACTCCAAATCCAACTACTGGAGATAATTGTGCTGTAACCAAATTGACTTGGTCTTTAACAGGGGTTACAACAGGAGCTTCTGCTACAACAGGAATTAATAATATTGGAACTCAAACTTTTAATTTAGGCGCAACCACTGTAACATACAGAGCTGAAGATGCGGCTGGGAATTTTGCAACTTGTTCTTATACTGTAACCGTGACTGATAATATAAACCCAACTATTAGTTGTCCTGCTAACATTACTCAAAATGTAGGAGCTGCTAGCTGTACCGCTAGTGTAATCACTCCAAATCCAACTAGCGCTGACAATTGTGCTGTAACCAAATTGACTTGGTCTTTAACAGGAGTTACAACAGGGGCTTCTGCTGCAACAGGAATTAATAACATTGGGACTCAAATTTTTAATTTAGGCGCAACCACTGTAACATACAGAGCTGAAGATGCGGCTGGCAATTTTGCAACTTGTTCGTATACTGTAACCGTGACTGATAATATAAACCCAACTATTAGTTGTCCTGCTAACATTACTCAAAATGTAGGAGCTGCTAGCTGTACCGCTAGCGTGATCACTCCAAATCCAACTACTGGAGATAATTGTGCTGTAACCAAATTGACTTGGACTTTAACGGGAGCTACAACAGGATCTTCTGCTACAACAGGAATTAACAATATTGGAACTCAAACTTTTAATTTAGGCGCAACCACTGTAACGTACCGAGCTGAAGATGCGGCTGGGAATTTTGCAACTTGTTCTTATACTGTAACCGTGACTGATAATATAAACCCAACTATTAGTTGTCCTGCTAACATTACTCAAAATGTAGGAGCTGCTAGCTGTACCGCTAGTGTGATCACTCCAAATCCAACTACTGGAGATAATTGTGCTGTAACCAAATTGACTTGGACTTTAACGGGAGCTACAACAGGATCTTCTGCTACAACAGGAATTAACAATATTGGAACTCAAACTTTTAATTTAGGCGCAACCACTGTAACGTACCGAGCTGAAGATGCGGCTGGGAATTTTGCAACTTGTTCTTATACTGTAACCGTGACTGATAATATAAACCCAACTATTAGTTGTCCTGCTAACATTACTCAAAATGTAGGAGCTGCTAGCTGTACCGCTAGTGTGATCACTCCAAATCCAACTACTGGAGATAATTGTGCTGTAACCAAATTGACTTGGTCTTTAACAGGAGTTACAACAGGGGCTTCTGCTGCAACAGGAATTAATAACATTGGGACTCAAATTTTTAATTTAGGCGCAACCACTGTAACATACAGAGCTGAAGATGCGGCTGGCAATTTTGCAACTTGTTCGTATACTGTAACCGTGGCTGACAATATAAACCCAACTATTAGTTGTCCTGCTAACATTACTCAAAATGTAGGAGCTGCTAGCTGTACCGCTAGTGTAATCACTCCAAATCCAACTACTGGAGATAATTGTACTGTAACCAAATTAACTTGGACTTTAACAGGGGTTACAACAGGAGCTTCTGCTACAACAGGAATTAATAATATTGGAACTCAAACTTTTAATTTAGGCGCAACCACTGTAACATACAGAGCTGAAGATGCGGCTGGGAATTTTGCAACTTGTTCTTATACTGTAACCGTGACTGATAATATAAACCCAACTATTAGTTGTCCTGCTAACATTACTCAAAATGTAGGAGCTGCTAGCTGTACCGCTAGTGTAATCACTCCAAATCCAACTAGCGCTGACAATTGTGCTGTAACCAAATTGACTTGGTCTTTAACAGGGGTTACAACAGGATCTTCTGTTGCAACAGGGATTAACAATATTGGTACTAGAACCTTTAATTTAGGAACTACTACTGTAACGTACAGAGCTGAAGATGCGGCTGGCAATTTTGCAACTTGTTCGTATACTGTAACCGTGGCTGACAATATAAACCCAACTATTAGTTGTCCTGCTAATATTACTCAAAATGTAGGAGCTGCTAGCTGTACCGCTAGCGTGATCACTCCAAATCCAACTACTGGAGATAATTGTACTGTAACCAAATTGACTTGGACTTTAACAGGGGTTACAACAGGAGCTTCTGCTACAACAGGAATTAATAATATTGGAACTAGAACCTTTAATTTAGGAACTACTACTGTAACGTACAGAGCTGAAGATGCGGCTAGCAATTTTGCAACTTGTTCTTATACTGTAACCGTGACTGATAATATAAACCCAACTATTAGTTGTCCTGCTAACATTACTCAAAATGTAGGAGCTGCTAGCTGTACCGCTAGCGTGATCACTCCAAATCCAACTACTGGAGATAATTGTACTGTAACCAAATTGACTTGGACTTTAACAGGGGTTACATCAGGAGCTTCTGTAGCAACAGGAATTAACAATATTGGTACTAGAACCTTTAATTTAGGAACTACTACTGTAACGTACAGAGATGAAGATGCGGCTGGCAATTTTGCAACTTGTTCGTATACTGTAACTGTAACAGACAATATCAATCCTACAATCAATCCCCCTAGTAATATCACAACAACAGTAGCCGCAGGTACATGTACAAAATCAGTTGCCACAATCAGTCCTACTGTCAGTGATAATTGTGCAGTAACCAAACTAACTTGGACAATGACCGGTGCTACTACTGCTAATTCACTTGCAACAGGAATCAATAACATTGGAACATATTCTTTTAATCTAGGAACTACTACCGTTACCTACAACGTTTTTGATGCAGCTGGAAATACTGCTACTTCATTTTACACAGTTACAGTAACCGATAACATAAACCCAACTATTAGTTGCTCGGCGAACCTATCTCAAAATGTAGATGCTGGTAATTGTGCCGCTAGCGTGATCACTCCAAGCCCAACTACTGCTGACAATTGTGCTGTAACTAAATTAACTTGGTCTTTAACAGGGGTTACAACAGGATCTTCTGTTGCAACAGGGATTAACAATATTGGTACTAGAACCTTTAATTTAGGAACTACTACTGTAACGTACAGAGCTGAAGATGCGGCTGGCAATTTTGCAACTTGTTCTTATACTGTAACCGTGACTGATAATATAAACCCAACTATTAGTTGTCCTGCTAACATTACTCAAAATGTAGGAGCTGCTAGCTGTACCGCTAGCGTGATCACTCCAAATCCAACTACTGGAGATAATTGTGCTGTAACCAAATTGACTTGGTCTTTAACAGGAGTTACAACAGGAGCTTCTGCTACAACAGGGATTAACAATATTGGTACTAGAACCTTTAATTTAGGAACTACTACTGTAACGTACAGAGCTGAAGATGCGGCTGGCAATTTCGCAACTTGTTCGTATACTGTAACTGTAACAGACAATATCAATCCTACAATCAATCCCCCTAGTAATATCACAACAACAGTAGCCGCAGGTACATGTACAAAATCAGTTGCCACAATCAGTCCTACTGTTAGTGATAATTGTGCAGTAACCAAACTAACTTGGACAATGACCGGTGCTACTACTGCTAATTCACTTGCAACAGGAATCAATAACATTGGAACATATTCTTTTAATCTAGGAACTACTACAGTTACCTACAACGTTTTTGATGCAGCTGGAAATACTGCTACTTCATTTTACACAGTTACAGTAACCGATAACATAAACCCAACTATTAGTTGCTCGGCGAACCTATCTAAAAATGTAGATGCTGGTAATTGTGCCGCTAGCGTGATCACTCCAAGCCCAACTACTGCTGACAATTGTGCTATAACTAAATTAACTTGGTCTTTAACAGGGGTTACAACAGGATCTTCTGTTGCAACAGGGATTAACAATATTGGTACTAGAACCTTTAATTTAGGGACTACTACTGTAACGTACAGAGCTGAAGATGCGGCTGGCAATTTTGCAACTTGTTCTTATACTGTAACCGTGACTGATAATATAAACCCAACTATTAGTTGTCCTGCTAACATTACTCAAAATGTAGGAGCTGCTAGCTGTACCGCTAGTGTGATCACTCCAAATCCAACTACTGGAGATAATTGTGCTGTAACCAAATTGACTTGGTCTTTAACAGGAGTTACAACAGGAGCTTCTGCTACAACAGGGATTAACAATATTGGTACTAGAACCTTTAATTTAGGAACTACTACTGTAACGTACAGAGCTGAAGATGCGGCTGGCAATTTCGCAACTTGTTCGTATACTGTAACTGTAACAGACAATATCAATCCAAGTTTAGCACCAGGATTAGACCAATCTGCAAATACAGCCACAGGACTTTGTACAGCTTCTGTAAATGTAACAAATGCTATATACAGTGATAATTGCACTGTTACTTCGTTCACTTATTCATTAGGTGGAGCAACTACTAAGTCAACCACTTCAAATCAAGTTGGAACCTATACTTTTAACAAAGGTATTACTCTTATTACTTATACGGTAATTGATAATTCTGGAAATATTACTACTGGAACAAAAACAATTACTGTTATTGATAATCAAAAACCTAACGTTCCAACATTAACCAGTATAAATGCTCAATGTTCCATAACCGTACCTCCTCCGACAACACCAGATAATTGTGACGGAACTATAACAGCAACCACCAGTGACAATACCGTTTTCACAAATCAAGGAACTTTCTCTATTGTTTGGTCATTTAAAGACAGTAGCAATAATGAGACTATTGCAACTCAATCAGTAGTAATAAACGATACCACTGCACCTGTACCTAATGTGACAAACTTACCAAACAACAATATTTCAGGTTGTCAAATAGATAGTTTAACCCCACCAACAGCAACTGATAATTGTTCTGGCACTCTAAACGGAGTTCCTAATATTAGTTTTCCGTTCACTAAACAAGGTACAACTGTTATTACTTGGACTTATACCGATGCAAAAGGGAATATTAAAACTCAGAATCAAAATTTAACTTTAACCTCTCCTCCTATTTCAGGTGGTACTCTAAAAGGATACTTAAGTGACATATACACAACTGCAGATGCTACAGATAACATTGCTATTACCTCTTGTCCAGATGATACAAATCCAATTAAAATTGATCTTACAGGAGAAACTGGAACTATTGTTCAATGGGAAAAATTTGAAGCAGGGAACACAAGTTGGGAAGTAATTCCAAACACAACGAACTCCTACAATATCACCTTTAATTATACAAATACAAAATCAACCTTATTCCGTGTTTTAGTTCAAGTTGGAAGTTGTACACGATATTCGAATATGGTCAACGTACACGCCATACCACCTGACGTACCTCCAATTTTGGAACAAAATGATTTTACTATTTGTCTAAATGACCCCGTTACTCTAATAGCTCACAATGGCTATAACTCCGCTTCAAACGTAGATGATGGTGGAGATTTCAATAATGGCCAGTTCCCTAACAAATGGGATCCAACCCAATGGAAAATAGACGGACAAACTGCCGGTGCTCAATGGACTGCTTCAGGTAACAATACTAAATTCAACAATTGGTCCGGAACCAATAATCATCCGGTAGGGACCAATTACAGAATTGAATATGATTCAAATGATTTTAAATTTGGTATTGCACATGGTAATTACAATAGTGCTGGATACAAGGCTGCCTTTCCCCCAGGAAACCCAACAAGATTAGAAACTCCAATTTTCAGCTTAGTAGGTCTACAAACTGCTTCTGTTGATTTTGACCAAGCCTTTAATCTACATGCTGGTGACATTGCTAAACTAGAATTATCATTAGACGGTGGAACAACTTATACTATTACACTACAAGACTTAATTGGAACGAGTCCGCATGCTCTTTCTTGGGGAGATACACATGGAGCCCCTGTACCTTATCCTTATGTTGCTCCTGGAAATAATGGAAAACCTGTAACTAAATTTAATTTTCAAAATGACAATTCATCATTTGACATTTCAAATTATATAGGGAATGATAGTGTGAGAGTAAGATGGACATTCTTTGGTACAACTGACGAAAGTGCGTGGGCCATTGATAATATTTCGATACCTGTAAGACCCTATAGCGACCAATTAGAATGGACCGATGGATTAGGCGATCCAGGAGAACCACCATTGGCTTCAGGAACAATTGATGTTGCTTATACCTTTGTACCCTCTTCACCTGGCGTTCATCAATATGGCGCAACAAGTCTTATTAATGGCTGTAGAGCTTATGATCCTGACGGAACAGCCATTGCGGATGTAAAAGTGAACTACTCCTATGCTGGAACTAACATCACTCCTATACCTGGGAATTGTGGAGGAAATAGCGCTTCATTGAATGCTTATGATAACCGCTTAACCGCTGTACAAAATAAAGCAAATGGATCCTATCCTCGCGATCTTGACAATTTCAGTGACGATCCTGGTACACAAGCAGGAGGAACATGGTCTATAGTAAACGGGCCCGGAAATGCTTGTGGAATTGGAAACTTTTCTCCTAATGTAAATGATCCTAAAGCAACTTTTACTGGAGCCGCTGGAACCTACACTCTTAAATGGAAAGTAGCTACTTGTGAAGCCCTTGTTCAAGTAACTTTAGCGAATTGTAATGTTATCGATTTCGACGGTCAAGATGACTTTGTAAATTTCAGAAACAATTATAATTTATCTAGTTCATTTTCTATCGGAGTTTGGGTTAAACCAGAACCACAATCTACACCCCCTAACAATATAAAATCAATTTTAACCAAACGAAATGGTGATAACTTAAGTAGTCCAAATGGTTACGATTTAAGATTAGATAGCAATAATTACATTTCGTTTAATTGGAATAACGGAGGTAATATATCTTCCCCTTATCCTATTAACACTTCTAGATGGTATCATGTAGCCGTTACTTTTGACGGTACTACTTATAAATTATACTTAGACGGAATCGAAGTTAATTCAACCACAGGTAGTGCACCTATAACAAATAACAACAACTGTTTATTAGGAGCTATGGATCGTAACGGCAATCCAAATCAACCCATAAATTATTATAAAGGTTGGATTGATGAAATACGCATATGGAATACAGCCATAAATAAAGATCAACTTCATCAAATGATGAATCAAGAAGTAAACTCTAATGGAGCAATGGTGCGTGGTACCATTATACCAATAGACGTCAACGGATTAACGTGGGCAAATTTAATAGGCTACTATAGAATGGATGATCTTAATTGTGGTTATCTAAGACCTTTTGCAGGCAAAGGTGTTGACGGAAGATTATTTAACATCAATACCTCGCAGCAGGAAACAGCACCATTACCTTATACAACTATTAGAAATGGAAACTGGAAAGACAGAGGGGCGTCCACAACGCCATGGTTATATGGAAGTAGTGTTTGGGATTACCCTAACAGCACGGGAGTTAATGGTGACCCAATTGATTGGAATATTGTTGTTAATTCAAATAATTTAAATAATGATGATAAAGATATTAGCTTATTAGGTTTTATCATGAATACTGGCACTGAACTTATAGTGACCGCCCCAGGAATCCAAGATGAAACAAATTCAGGACATATGCTATGGATTACACACTATTTAAAATTAAATGGCTTCATAGACTTGATAGGGGAATCACAATTGATTCAAAAAAGATACTATAGCTATCCAACTCAATATAGTGAAAGCATTTTTGAAGAAACTAGTACTGGGTATATTGAACGAGATCAACAAGGCAAAAAAAATAGTTTCAATTATAACTATTGGACTTCACCTGTAAGCATTAGAGGTGCAGCAAATAACTCGCCTTATACTTTGAATGGTGTTTTAAAAGACGGAACAGTTTCTTCAAGTCCAAAAAATATAAGTTTTGTTACAACTGCTTTTGCTGCTGATGGCCCCGTAGAAAGTCCTATAAAAATTAGTACTCGTTGGATCTGGTCTTACAATTCTAAAACGTTGGCTTCAAATTCTGAATTGCAAAATTACTACTTATGGAATCACATCTATAATTATGGTTCTTTAAATACAGGTGAAGGATTTACTATGAAAGGAACAGGAGGAACTGCTCCTCTTACCGTTACACAAAATTATGTATTTACAGGTAAACCTAACTCTGGAACAATTACCTTAGGTTTACCTCTGGAACAAACTTATTTAGTAGGAAACCCATATCCTTCAGCACTAGATGCAGATGAGTTTATAAAAGATAACCTCAAAGATTGTGCTACTTGCAGAGGAACAGCAAATACCTTTAATGGCGCTCTTTATTTTTGGGATCATTTAGGAATAACAGCGAATCATATTCTAGCGGAATATGAGGGAGGCTACGCTACCTACACTCTTATGGGGGGCACAATTGCAAGAGTGAATGGTGATTTAAACTCACAAAGTGGAAATCAAGGAACCAAAGCTCCTGGGCGTTATATTCCAGTTGCTCAAGGATTCTTTGTTGATGCAGCTTTGGAAACTTCGATAATAGGAAGTACTACTTCTGTTCAAGGAGGTCCATTAGTTTTTAAAAATAACCAACGTGCATTTTATAGAGAAGGAAATAATAATTCAACATTTATGAAACCTGGTGTTTCTGGAAAAACAAAAGAATCAAATGAGATAAAAATTGATCTAAGACCTAAAATAAGACTTGGATATAATTCAGCTACAGGCAAATACCGACAATTATTGGTAGGTAGTGATAAAAACACTACTCAGCAATTTGATTTAGGTTATGATGCTCCCATGTTTGATATGAATGATGATGATTTATATTGGATAATTAAAAATAGCCCATTTGTTATTCAAGGTGTACCTAATTTTGAAGATGACCAAATAATTCCTTTAGGCATATCAATCTCAAAAGCGGGATTATCTACAATTAAAATTGATAATTTAGAAAACATCTCTAATGACTTGAACATTTTTATCTATGACAAAGAGACTGATCAATATCATGATTTAAGAACTAGTGGTTTTTCAATTATGCTTCCAACTGGAAAATATACCAATCGATTTAGTTTACGATTTGAAAAAGATATCCTACCAAGTACAGAAGAAAACTCACTAAAAGAAGGTGTCAAAATTTATTTTTCAAAAGAATCGTACAGCATAAATATTAATAATTACATTGAAAACGATATCGTCAAAAAAGTAACATTATTTAATTCATTGGGCCAAATCATAAAAACCTGGGAAATTGACAAATCAAATCAAGAAACCATTCAATTGCCTATTAAAAAAGTAAGCTCTGGTGTTTATATTGTGAAAACAAAAACTAACCAAGGTAGTTTTGACACTAAGATAATCATCAACTAAACCATGGACTTAAAGTCCATAGATTTGGTTGGCAGACTTAAAGTCTGCAAGGATGAATTACAAAAAAAAGAAAATTAGCCCCTGAATAAATAACACTTATTACTCCTAAACCCTAGTATCAGAATATCTTATTATTTGTGACTAGTACAAAATAATAGATACAGGTTATTAAACAAAAATATTTCATTAGGTAGCCGTCTCATATAAAAATTGAGACGGTTTTTTATTTATCCTATTCTCTAATTTACTAATGTTAAACAATGAATTCCGATTATTTAGGAATAGTCAATCAATATCTTATGTCATAAATAATTCTTAACAAAACTTCTGGTACCTTTTCCTTTTATCAACTCCCTAATATGATTTTAAATAAGACCTTCAAAAAAGTAATGAATAGCATATTCCACAAAATCAAATCTTTATAAACAAAACACAATACCTTACAATAAATATATATTTAAAACCTTAGGGGTTTTTACGGGTAAGTCATATATTACAAAATGTGTAAAAAATGCACTTTATCGGTTTTTTAAGTCATTTAATCGGCTTTATTGATTAAATATTTTATTTTTACAAAAAAACTTAAACCAATTAATCAATAGAAGTTAAATATTGTTAATTTTATGACAAAACATTCTAATTATAAAATAACTATCATTCTGATTTAGTATAAAGTTTTAGCAAATAAATAAAAATACCGTTTTCAAAAACATTTTTAGATTATTACAAAATCAACCATTTACTAAAAGTTCATTCCTAAACTTTTAAACAAAAGTGATAATTATGAAGCAAAAATACTTATATTTTATACTCTTAATCTTAATCTCTTTTTCTGTTTACTCACAGAATATAGGGGATTATCAATCTTCCGCAAATGGGGATTGGAGTACTGCCACTTCTTGGAAAACATGGAATGGTTCATCTTGGGTACCAACTACAAATTTTCCAGGTGAAATATCTGGATCTTACCAGATAACAGTTCTATCAACGCATACAATTACCATCTCAACAAATCTCTCGACAGCTTCTACTGGTGCAATTGTTGTTAATACAGGTGGTGTTCTAAATTTAAGCCCTAGTTCATCTCCAAACACTATTTCATTAGCAACTTCAACCTTAGACATCAACGGTGGAACTTTAAACTTTAACTTAAATAAAGTTAAACTAAACCTCCCTTCTAATGCTGTGATAACCCTCGAAAATGGCGGTAAATTTGATGGTAAATGTACTAATAATGATGAAATATTCATTGGAACTAAACGATATGCTGCATGTGTTGGTGGAGGGTCAACTGTATATACATTTGGTGAAGTAGCACTATCCGGAGGAAATGTAAATGCAGAAATTACTATTCCATCATCAGACCCTACATCAGTATCCGAATGTATAATAACAAATCTAAAAGGAGGCTACACAGGTACCGAGATAAATGTTACTTACAAATGGATTGTAAGAAATCCAGACGGAACATCATCCGAAATTACTAACGGTAGTCTTGCGCATAATACTGAAACTACTTCAACTTCATTTACACCGACTACTTCTGGTCAATATTTAATCTCGCTTGAAGTCACAACAACTTCATCAGCAACAAATATTGAAACAGTGACTATTAACGTCAGTGCTGACACAGAATCTCCTACTGTAACCTCCTGTCCAACCTACGGAAACTTCACTACAGACACTGACAAATGTTTTTATAATACAAACCCTTCAGAACCTGTTTTTTCAGATAACTGTGGTATCACCGCTGTTAGTTGGATAATGACTGGAGTTACTACAGGGTCAGGCGTTAACGCTATTGACGCAACTGATTTCAACATAGGTACATCAACTATAACTTATACAGCATTAGATGCTGCTAACAACAGTGTTCAATGTGTTTTTACTATTACCGTTACTGATACAACAAAACCAGTATTCACTTTATCACCTGCGAATGTAACTATCGAATGTTCGGCTAGTGCTGCTACTGCTGCAACTAACGGTCCTGCTACTGCAACTGATAATTGTGCTACTCCTGTTATCGCTTTTTCTGATGTGGTGGTTAATGGAACGGGGAACAATAAAACAATTACGAGAACTTGGACAGCTACAGACGCTAATTC
Source organism: Flavobacterium ovatum (assembly GCF_040703125.1). Classification (NCBI taxonomy): domain Bacteria; kingdom Pseudomonadati; phylum Bacteroidota; class Flavobacteriia; order Flavobacteriales; family Flavobacteriaceae; genus Flavobacterium; species Flavobacterium ovatum. The sequence continues at coordinate 1,880,558 of NZ_CP160035.1, read as the reverse complement.
CAATGTAGAATCTTATGTACAAACGATTACCGTTACAGATACAACCAAACCGGTATTCACTTTATCACCAGCAAACTTAACTATCGAATGTTCGGCTAGTACTGCTCCTGCTGCAACTAACGGTCCTGCTACTGCAACTGATAATTGCGCTACTCCTACAATCGCTTTTTCTGATGTGGTGGTAAATGGAACAGGGAACAACAAAACAATTACGAGAACTTGGACAGCTACAGATGCTAATTCGAATGTAGAATCTTATGTACAAACGATTACCGTTACAGATACAACCAAACCGGTATTCACTTTATCACCAGCAAACTTAACTATCGAATGTTCGGCTAGTACTGCTCCTGCTGCAACTAACGGTCCTGCAACAGCAACCGATAATTGCGATATTCCTACAATCGCTTTTTCTGATGTGGTGGTAAATGGAACAGGGAACAATAAAACAATTACGAGAACTTGGACAGCTACAGACGCTAATTCCAATGTGCAATCCTATATACAAACCATTACCGTTACAGATACAACCAAACCGGTATTCACTTTATCACCAGCAAACTTAACTATCGAATGTTCGGCTAGTTCAGCTCCTGCTGCAACTAACGGTCCTGCAACAGCAACCGATAATTGCGCTACTCCTGTTATCGCTTTCTCTGATGTGGTGGTTAATGGAACTGGTAACAATAAAACAATTACGAGAACTTGGACAGCTACAGACGCTAATTCCAATGTAGAATCTTATGTACAAACGATTACCATTACTGATACTACCAAACCAGTATTCACTTTATCGCCTGCGAATTTAACTATCGAATGTTCGGCTAGTTCAACTCCTGCTGCAACTAACGGTCCTGCAACAGCAACTGATAATTGCGCTACTCCTGTTATCGCTTTTTCTGATGTGGTGGTAAATGGAACAGGAAACAATAAAACAATTACGAGAACTTGGACTGCTACAGACGCTAATTCCAATGTAGAATCTTATGTACAAACGATTACCGTTACTGATACAACCAAACCAGTATTCACTTTATCACCAGCAAACTTAACTATCGAATGTTCCGCAAGTGCTGCCCCTGCAGCTACTAACGGTCCTGCTACTGCAACCGATAATTGTGCTACTCCTACAATCGCTTTTTCTGATGTGGTGGTAAATGGAACAGGGAACAATAAAACAATTACGAGAACTTGGACAGCTACAGACGCTAATTCCAATGTAGAATCTTATGTACAAACGATTACCGTTACAGATACAACCAAACCGGTATTCACTTTATCGCCTGCGAATTTAACTATCGAATGTTCGGCTAGTTCAACTCCTGCTGCAACTAACGGACCAGCAACTGCAACTGATAATTGCGCTACTCCTGTTATCGCTTTTTCTGATGTGGTGGTTAATGGAACGGGGAACAATAAAACAATCACGAGAACTTGGACCGCTACGGATGCTAATTCCAATGTAGAATCTTATGTACAAACGATTACCGTTACTGATACAACCAAACCAGTATTCACTTTATCGCCTGCGAATTTAACTATCGGATGTTCGGCTAGTTCAGCTCCTGCTGCAACTAACGGACCAGCAACAGCAACCGATAATTGCGCTACTCCTACAATCGCTTTTTCTGATGCTATCTCTGGAGTATCAGGGAACAATAAAACAATCACTAGAACTTGGACAGCTACAGATGCTAATTCGAATGTAGAATCTTATGTACAAACGATTACAGTTACTGATACAACAAAACCAGTATTCACTTTATCACCTGCGAATGTAACTATCGAATGTTCGGCTAGTGCTGCTCCTGCTGCAACTAACGGTCCTGCTACTGCAACTGATAATTGTGCTACTCCTGTTATCGCTTTTTCTGATGTGGTGGTTAATGGAACGGGGAACAATAAAACAATTACGAGAACTTGGACAGCTACAGACGCTAATTCCAATGTAGAATCTTATGTACAAACGATTACCGTTACAGATACAACCAAACCGGTATTCACTTTATCACCAGCAAACTTAACTATCGAATGTTCGGCTAGTACTGCTCCTGCTGCAACTAACGGTCCTGCAACAGCAACCGATAATTGTGCTACTCCTGTAATCGCTTATTCTGATGTTATCTCTGGTGTATCAGGAAACAACAAAACAATTACGAGAACTTGGACAGCTACAGACGCTAATTCCAATGTAGAATCTTATGTACAAACGATTACCATTACTGATACTACCAAACCAGTATTCACTTTATCGCCTGCGAATTTAACTATCGAATGTTCGGCTAGTTCAACTCCTGCTGCAACTAACGGACCAGCAACTGCAACTGATAATTGCGCTACTCCTGTTATCGCTTTTTCTGATGTGGTGGTTAATGGAACGGGGAACAATAAAACAATCACGAGAACTTGGACCGCTACGGATGCTAATTCCAATGTAGAATCTTATGTACAAACGATTACCGTTACAGATACAACCAAACCGGTATTCACTTTATCACCAGCAAACTTAACTATCGAATGTTCGGCTAGTACTGCTCCTGCTGCAACTAACGGTCCTGCTACTGCAACTGATAATTGTGCTACTCCTGTTATCGCTTTTTCTGATGTGGTGGTTAATGGAACAGGAAACAATAAAACAATTACGAGAACTTGGACAGCTACAGACGCTAATTCGAATGTAGAATCTTATGTACAAACGATTACCGTTACAGATACAACCAAACCGGTATTCACTTTATCACCAGCAAACTTAACTATCGAATGTTCGGCTAGTTCAACTCCTGCTGCAACTAACGGACCAGCAACTGCAACTGATAATTGCGCTACTCCTGTTATCGCTTTTTCTGATGTGGTGGTTAATGGAACAGGAAACAATAAAACAATTACGAGAACTTGGACTGCTACTGATGCGAATTCCAATATAGAATCTTATGTACAAACGATTACCGTTACAGATACAACCAAACCGGTATTCACTTTATCACCAGCAAACTTAACTATCGGATGTTCGGCTAGTTCAGCTCCTGCTGCAACTAACGGTCCTGCAACAGCAACCGATAATTGCGCTACTCCTGTTATCGCTTTTTCTGATGTGGTGATAAATGGAACAGGAAACAATAAAACAATTACGAGAACTTGGACAGCTACAGACGCTAATTCCAATGTAGAATCTTATGTACAAACGATTACTATTACTGATACAACCAAACCGGTATTCACTTTATCACCTGCGAATGTAACTATCGAATGTTCGGCTAGTACTGCTCCTGCTGCAACTAACGGTCCTGCAACAGCAACCGATAATTGCGATATTCCTACAATCGCTTTTTCTGATGTGGTGGTTAATGGAACGGGGAACAATAAAACAATCACGAGAACTTGGACAGCTACTGATGCGAATTCAAATGTGCAATCTTATATACAAACCATTACCGTTACTGATACAACCAAACCAGTATTCACTTTATCACCAGCAAACTTAACTATCGAATGTTCGGCTAGTTCAACTCCTGCTGCAACTAACGGTCCTGCAACAGCAACTGATAATTGCGCTACTCCTGTTATCGCTTTTTCTGATGTGGTGGTAAATGGAACAGGAAACAATAAAACAATTACGAGAACTTGGACAGCTACAGACGCTAATTCCAATGTAGAATCTTATGTACAAACGATTACTATTACTGATACAACCAAACCGGTATTCACTTTATCACCTGCGAATGTAACTATCGAATGTTCGGCTAGTACTGCTCCTGCTGCAACTAACGGTCCTGCAACAGCAACCGATAATTGCGATATTCCTACAATCGCTTTTTCTGATGTGGTGGTTAATGGAACGGGGAACAATAAAACAATCACGAGAACTTGGACAGCTACTGATGCGAATTCAAATGTGCAATCTTATATACAAACCATTACCGTTACTGATACAACCAAACCAGTATTCACTTTATCACCAGCAAACTTAACTATCGAATGTTCGGCTAGTTCAACTCCTGCTGCAACTAACGGTCCTGCAACAGCAACTGATAATTGCGCTACTCCTGTTATCGCTTTTTCTGATGTGGTGGTAAATGGAACAGGAAACAATAAAACAATTACGAGAACTTGGACAGCTACAGACGCTAATTCCAATGTAGAGTCTTATGTACAAACGATTACCGTTACTGATACTACCAAACCAGTATTCACTTTATCGCCTGCGAATTTAACTATCGAATGTTCGGCTAGTTCAGCTCCTGCTGCAACTAACGGTCCTGCAACAGCAACCGATAATTGCGCTACTCCTACAATCGCTTTTTCTGATGTAGTGGTAAATGGAACAGGAAACAATAAAACAATCACGAGAACTTGGACTGCTACTGATGCGAATTCAAATGTGCAATCTTATATACAAACCATTACCGTTACTGATACAACCAAACCAGTATTCACTTTATCACCAGCAAACTTAACTATCGAATGTTCGGCTAGTACTGCTCCTGCTGCAACTAACGGTCCTGCTACTGCAACTGATAATTGTGCTACTCCTGTTATCGCTTTTTCTGATGTGGTGGTTAATGGAACAGGAAACAATAAAACAATTACGAGAACTTGGACAGCTACAGACGCTAATTCCAATGTAGAATCTTATGTACAAACGATTACCGTTACAGATACAACCAAACCGGTATTCACTTTATCACCTGCGAATTTAACTATCGAATGTTCGGCTAGTTCAGCTCCTGCTGCAACTAACGGTCCTGCAACAGCAACCGATAATTGCGATATTCCTACAATCGCTTTTTCTGATGTGGTGGTAAATGGAACAGGGAACAATAAAACAATTACGAGAACTTGGACTGCTACAGACGCTAATTCCAATGTAGAATCTTATGTACAAACGATTACCGTTACTGATACAACCAAACCAGTATTCACTTTATCACCAGCAAACTTAACTATCGAATGTTCGGCTAGTTCAACTCCTGCTGCAACTAATGGACCAGCAACAGCAACTGATAATTGCGCTACTCCTGTTATCGCTTTTTCTGATGTGGTGGTAAATGGAACAGGAAACAATAAAACAATCACTAGAACTTGGACAGCTACAGATGCTAATTCGAATGTAGAATCTTATGTACAAACTATTACTGTTACTGATACAACCAAACCAGTATTCACTTTATCACCAGCAAACTTAACTATCGAATGTTCGGCTAGTTCAGCTCCTGCTGCAACTAACGGTCCTGCAACAGCAACCGATAATTGCGCTACTCCTGTTATCGCTTTTTCTGATGTGGTGGTTAATGGAACGGGGAACAATAAAACAATTACGAGAACTTGGACAGCTACAGACGCTAATTCCAATGTAGAATCTTATGTACAAACGATTACCGTTACTGATACAACCAAACCAGTATTCACTTTATCACCCGCGAATGTAACTATCGAATGTTCCGCAAGTGCTGCCCCTGCAGCTACTAACGGTCCTGCTACTGCAACCGATAATTGTGCTACTCCAACAATTGCTTATGCTGATGTTATCTCTGGAGTATCAGGAAATAATAACGTTATCACGAGAACTTGGACAGCTACAGACGCTAATTCCAATGTAGAATCTTACGTACAAACGATTACCGTTACTGATACAACCAAACCAGTATTCACTTTATCACCAGCAAACTTAACTATCGAATGTTCGGCTAGTTTAACTCCTGCTGCAACTAACGGTCCTGCAACAGCAACTGATAATTGCGCTACTCCTGTTATCGCTTTTTCTGATGTTATCTCTGGTGTATCAGGAAACAACAAAACAATTACGAGAACTTGGACAGCTACAGATGCGAATTCAAATGTGCAATCCTATATACAAACCATTACCGTTACAGATACAACCAAACCGGTATTCACTTTATCACCAGCAAACTTAACTATCGAATGTTCGGCTAGTTCAGCTCCTGCTGCTACTAACGGTCCTGCTACTGCAACTGATAATTGTGCTACTCCTGTAATCGCTTATTCTGATGTTATCTCTGGTGTATCAGGAAACAACAAAACAATTACGAGAACATGGACAGCTACTGATGCGAATTCAAATGTGCAATCTTATATACAAACCATTACCGTTACTGATACTACCAAACCAACACTTTCTGCAATCGCAAATAGAAACGAAAACATAGGCGCTTCTTGTAGCTTCATCATTCCTAATTATACTGGTTTAACTACTGCTGCTGATAATTGTACGGCTGTGGGAAGTATCACCAAAACACAATCTCCTGTTGCGGGAACCATTATTAACGGACACAATACTGCTCAAATTATCACCATAACTGCTAATGATGCTAATGGTAATTCAGAGACAACTTCTTTTACTATCACATTGAAAGATGTGACTCCGCCTACATTAACTCCTGCAGTAAATCAAAATGTAACCTTAAATGCTTCTTGTGCAGTTACCATTCCTGATCTAAAAGGAACAGCTACTGATAATTGTACTGGAACAGTGATTACACAAAACCCTGCAGTTGGAAGTACGCAAGCGGCTGTACACAACGGAACAATATCTGTAACTGTTACAGCAACTGATCTAGCTGGGTTAACAGATGTAAAAACAGTAACACTGACTGTTAAAGATGTAACACCTCCAAATATCTCATGCCCTTCGAACATATTAGTTTCTAATGATGCAGGCAGTTGTACTAGTAGCGTAACTACAACTAACCCTATAATTTCAGACAACTGTACTATTTCTAAATTAACTTGGGCTTATTCTGGAGTAACAACCGCAAGTTCCGCTGCTACAGGAATCAATTATGTCGGAACTAAAACTTTCAACAAAGGAATTACAAACGTAACCTATTCTTTGACTGACACAGCTGGCAATAGTTCCCAATGTACTTTTACGGTTACCATTGTTGATAACGAAAACCCAATAACACCAAGTCTTCCTGTAGTAACTGGCCAATGCAGTGTTACTGCAACTATACCAACAACAACAGATAATTGTGCAGGAGTAATTTCTGGAACAACAGGAAACCCTTTGACATATAGTACTCAAGGAACATATACTATAAACTGGAATTTTGATGACGGAAATGGAAATAGTATTGTTGTCCCTCAAACGGTAATTATCAAAGACTCAACAAACCCTGTAACTCCAACTTTAGCTAGTATAACATGGGGGTGCAACTATACTCCTGCAACACCAACTACAACTGATAATTGTTCGGGTACAATTACGGGAACAACAACAGTTTCTTTCCCTATTACCAGTACTACAAATGTGCCTTGGACTTTTGATGACGGAAACGGAAATAGTATTACTATCAATCAACTAATAACTATAGACCCCGTATTAATTTCATTAACATCAAAATCAGATGTACTATGTAATGGTGGTTCAACGGGTTCTATTAATGTATCTATTTCTGGAGGAAAATTAAACTATATTTATTCTTGGATTGGTCCAAATGGCTTTACTAGTAATTCTAAAAATATTTCAGCATTAAAAATCGGGACATATAGTTTAACGACTACAGATGCCAACGGTTGTACAGCGATTTATAACACTACTATAAACGAACCAACTCAATTAGGTGGATCAATAAATAAAATTAATATTACTTGTAAAGATGCTAATGATGGCTCTGCCACAATAAATCCTACCGGAGGTAAAACCCCTTATACCTATTTGTGGAATAACGGAGCAACGTCACAAACTATTAATAATTTGGCTCCAGGTAATTATTACGTAGATATAAAAGATGTAAACAATTGTGTTTTTAGAGTAAACACATCTTTTAGTAATCCTACTGAACTAATTGCAACTGGTTCCTTTACACAACCTAATTGTAATGGAGGATCAAACGGTACTACCTCTGTATCAGTTTCTGGTGGTACTTCACCTTATTTTTATTTATGGAGTACTAATGCTGGGGTAGGCTTAGCAAATGTTAGCACAGTAAGCAATCTAAAAGTTGGAACTTATTCTGTAGATATTACGGACAGCAGTGGCTGTTCTAAAGTAGTCAGTATTACGGTGACAGAACCATCTTTATTAACCGCAACCATTTCAGGAAAACTGGGATGTTTTGGAGGAACTAGTGGATCCGCAACAGCAACACCTAGTGGAGGAACTGCACCTTACACCTATCTTTGGAATACAAATGTGACTTCACAAACGATTAGTGGATTAACCGCTGGAACTTATTCTGTTGTAATTACTGACGCAAAAGGATGTACAACAACAAAAAGTGTTACGAATGCCGCTCCAACTCAACTATTGGTCACAGCTACAAGAGTGAACACTACTGGAGCAGGAGCTTCAAATGGTTCTGCAACTGCCAATCCAACTGGTGGAGATTTACCATACACTTATTTATGGAACAATGGTCAAACTACCAAAACAGCCACTGGATTAATTGCTGGAACTTATACCGTTACAATTACAGACAATAGTGGGTGTACCGCTACAACAAGTATAAAGGTTGCAGACCCTTTAGTACTAATATTAACAACCTCGAGTGCCTGTGTAGGAGAGGAAGATATTCAAACATTGACTATAGTACCTACTATACAAGGTGGAGCGGGTCCTTTCACTTATACTTGGAATTATGGTAATGATGCTAATACACCTACAACTAATACTGGCGGAACTAAAACGGTAAAATACTTAACTGGTGGAACCAAAATAATAACATTAACAGTTTCTGATAGTTCTGGACAAACAATGACCATTACAAAATCACATAACTTACAAGTTTGTTTCGAATATACTGTCGATTGTGATCGATGCGTGTCTCAAGATTATATCTTTGATGGTTTCTACATTGGAGACGCATCTGGAACGCCTGTAGCTCAATGTAACTCTGGTACTGTACTACCTGTTTATATTTATTTTAATATTACTAGTAGTGCTTCACCAAAATATAACTTATACGTTATTGGTGGATACGAGGTAACCAACCCTTTTACTGGAATCACCACTACCAAATACGTTGAAGACTGTCTTTACCCTTCAAACGGAATAAAAGACAACACCATTCCTGTAGGATCAGGAAAAGGAAAACTTTTAATAGATAACAATTACATTTGTGGAACACAAATAAAAATCACAGGATTATTCTTTGCGTGGAAAGAAAACTGGAAGACAGATTGTGGACCAGCAAAACCTAAATGTTATTGCTCTGGAGTTAATTATATTGTAGACGCTCCGCTTACCGCTGCAGTTAATAAAACTGACGTATTATGCTTTGGTGGAAGCACAGGTATAGCTACTGTTACTGCTTACGGAGGAACGGCTCCTTATACCTATATTTGGAAAAACGCTAGTAATACAACTATAGGAACTTCAGGTACAATCTCTGGGCTTGCCGCAGGTACATATACAGTAACTGTTAAAGATTCCAATTCAATAACACTTGCCCCTATATCAGTAACAATAGGACAACCATCCAATCTACCTACAGCCACTACAACTGTTTCAAACAAAAACGGAGTAAATGTTTCATGCTTTGAAAGCACTGATGGTACAGCAACAGTAACAGCTACTGGAGGTACAGCTCCTTATACTTATTCTTGGAATACAAGTCCCGCACAAACTACAGCTACGGCTACTAGTTTAGGTATTGGTACTTATACAGCCACAGTAAGAGATGCTAATGGTTGTCAAACTACCAAAACTGCAACACTTGTAGGACCAAATCCAATGGTTTTATCAGTATCACCTGTAAATCCTAGTTGTTTTGGATACAATAATGGTTCTGCAACAATTTCTGTAACAAGTGGCGGAACTGGTCCATTTACTTATCTTTGGTCAAATGGCCAAACAACTGCGACTGCAACTAATATGATAGCAAACAACAGTTATTCTGTGACAGTAACAGACAGTAATAATTGTACTTCTGTTACCAATGTAACATTGTCACAGCCAACAAGACTAGATGTACCGACTACGAGAACGAATACAAGCTGTTTTGGAACTGCTACTGGATCTGCTACTGCCAACCCTACTGGTGGAACAGCACCTTACACTTATTTGTGGTTCAATGGACAAACAACTAAAACCGCCGTTAATTTAGCTGCAGGTGGCCCATATACTGTAACTGTAACTGACTTTAAAGGATGTTCGCAAGCTGCTCAAGTACTTATTTCTGATGCGCCTCAAATAACGGCAACAGCCTCATCTACAAATGCAACATGTAACGGGAGTTTTGATGGAACAGCTAGTGCCGTTGCCAATGGTGGTACGCCCGGTTATACTTATTCATGGAATACAACACCCGTAAAAACCACTTCAAACATTTCAGGATTAGCAGCGGGAACCTATACTGCAACTATTACCGATAGTAAAGGGTGTCAAACTACTGCTTCAACCACAATTAGTCAACCAACAGTATTAAATGTTACAGCAACTGGAGTAAACGTTGTTTGTTTTGGTGGCACTGGTACTGCAAATGTGTCCATTTCAGGAGGAACTAGTCCTTATGACATTACATGGTCAAATGGTCAAAAAACAAATAACGTAACAGCGTTAATAGCCGGAACCTATCAGGTTACAGTTACTGATGCTAATTTTTGCTCTAGTACTAAATCTGTAACCATAACGCAACCATTAGAAATCCCTAATTCTAATGCAGGAACTAACCAATCCCCATCCTGTGGATTGGAAATAGTTACATTGGCAGCCAACAATCCGTCTTACGGAACAGGAAATTGGTCTATAGTTTCAGGCCCAAGCGGTGGCAATGAACTATTTTCAAACAATGCAAGTTCGACTTCAACCTTCTATAGTCCAAATCCAGGAACATACGTTCTAAGATGGACCATTTCTGATGGAAGCTCATGCCCTAGCAAATCAAGTGATGTTAGTATAACTTTTAGTACTTGTAGTACCTTAGACTTTGATGGAATTGATGACAATATCACATTTAAAAATAACATTGGAATAACCTCCGGGAAATTTAGTATAGAAATTTGGATAAAACCAAGTGCCGTTAATGGCAATACTCAAACCATCTTATCAAAAAGATTTGCAAATAATTTGACTAGTGGTTATGACTTAAGACTTGTAAATAATAAAATTTCTTTCAATTGGAATAATACGGGTTCCATTGTAGCTAGTTATAATATAAACACCAACAGATGGTATCATGTTTCAGTTTCGTTTGACGGTTCTGAATACAAATTATACATTGATGGTATTTTAATTAAAACACAAGCAGGCGTTTTACCAACTGCAAATACTGCAGAATGTATTATTGGAGGAATGGATCAAAATTTAACACCTCCATTTAGACCTATTAATTATTACAAAGGGTGGGTAGATGAATTAAGAGTTTGGAACGTAGCTTTAAACAAAGACCAAATTCATCAAATGATGAATCAAGAACTTGAAAATAACGGAAACTTAGTAAAAGGTAAAGTTCTGGGTTTAAACATTGATGGTTTAAGCTGGAATAATCTTACTGCTTATTTTCAAATGAATCAAGGTACACCAGATATTGCTAATGGTTATTTAATTCCAAATGCTGGAATTATTCAAGGAAAACTAAGAAATATAGATACTTGGCAACAAGAAACAGCACCACTACCTTATTTTACTAAAAATAGTGGCGTTTGGACAGACACTTCTCCTTCAACACCATGGAAATGGGGTAACTCAGTATGGGATATGCCTAATGGAAATGGTATAGATGGTAGCCCAATAGATTGGAATATTGTGGTTTCAAATCATGATTTATCTTCAGGAGATAAAGACATCAACGTACTTGGTTTGAAATTAACGACACCCAATACATTATTTACTATTGCTAATCCAAATCAAGCTTTAAATGAAAATAATAATGGTCATGGTTTATTTATTTCCCATTATTTATTATTAAACGGAAATATTGATTTGGTTGGAGAATCTCAACTAATTCAAAAAAGATATTATCCATCACCAGAACAAATTAGCGAAAGTATATTTGATAATGCCAGTACGGGAAATTTAGAACGTGACCAACAAGGTAAAAAGAACAGTTTTAATTATAATTATTGGAGTTCTCCAGTAACTATAAGAGGTGCTGCTAATAATTCTCCTTATACTTTAAATGGTGTTTTGAGAGACGGAACAGATTCTTCAAATCCTAAGACTATACAATTTAATGGAAATGCCTATTATGCAGATGGCCCATTAGAAAGTCCTATAAAAATAAGTACACGTTGGGTTTGGTCCTATAATTCAAAAACATTAGCAACTAATTCTGAATTAAAAAATTACTTTTTATGGAATCACATTTATAATTATGGATCTTTAAATGCAGGTGAAGGATTTACGATGAAAGGAACTGGTGGAATAGCTCCTATCACAAGTACCCAAAATTATGTATTTACAGGGAAACCTAATTCTGGTACAATCACCTTAGGCCTGCCTCTAGAGCAAACATATTTAGTAGGAAATCCATATCCTTCAGCACTAGATGCTGATGAATTTATAAAAGACAATATTAAAGACTGTGGCACTTGCAGAGGAACAACAAATGCCTTTAATGGTACTCTTTATTTCTGGGACCATTTAGGAATAACAGGCAATCATACTTTAGCCGAATATGAAGGGGGCTATGCTACTTACACTCTTATGGGAGGTACTATTGCAACGGTAAACGGTGATTTAAACTCCCAAAGTGGAAATTCAGGAATCAAAGCTCCGGGACGTTACATTCCAGTTGCTCAAGGATTCTTTGTTGACGCAGTTAGAGATCCTTCTATAACTGGAATGACTTCAACGGTACAAGGAGGACCATTGGTGTTCAAAAATAGTCAAAGACAATTTGTTAGAGAAGGTACTACTAACTCTGTATTTATGAAATCTTCTTCAACTGGAAAAATGAAAGTTTCAAATGAAGTAGAAATTGATAAGAGACCAAAAATTAGACTTGGATATATTTCATCTACAGGTAAAAACCGTCAACTATTAGTGGGTAGTGATATAAATACAACGACTCAATTTGACTTAGGTTATGACGCCCCTATGTTTGACTTAAGCGATGATGATTTGTATTGGACAATTAATAACAGTCCATTTGTAATTCAAGCATTACCAAACTTTGATAGTAGTCAGATAATCCCTTTAGGAATGGTGATTACTAAAGCAGGCTTGTCTACGATTAAAATTGATAATTTAGAAAACATTTCAAATAATTCTGAAATCTACTTACATGATAAAGTAACCAATGTATATCACGATTTAAGAATAAGTAATTTTGCTATAACACTTCCGAAAGGAAAATATACCGATAGATTCTCTTTACGTTTTACAAAAGAAACGACACTAAGTGTGGATGAAAATATTTTAAAAGATGGTATTAATGTACATTTTGTACAAGATATGTACAACTTAATCATAAAGAATGAAATGCTAGATACGCTAGTAGAAAAAGTGTCCCTTTATAATGCATTAGGACAAAACATAAATAATTGGAAAATTGATGATACAAATCAAATAAATATTCAATTACCACTAAAAAAGGTAAGTTCCGGAGTATATCTTGTCAAAACTAAAACTAATAAAGGAACTTTTGGGACAACAATTATCATCAAATAAGTAGTGAAAGAACTAAACATAAACTTAATTTTTAATTAATATAATTTGAAAATGAAATTATTTAACAATATTAAAATGAAAAAAAACTTACTTTAGTCACTCTATAATTATTCACAATAAATGTTATGCAAAAAATGACACTTGTAAAGTAAAATGTAAGGTAGAAGGAAAAACTTGTGACGCGACTGCAAAAATAAAAAAAGAAGCAAAACCATGTTGTACTAAAAACGCAAAACTTAATAATACCAAAAACGTCCCGAGATTCGGGACGTTTTTTTATTTAGATTATTTTAATTTCAGTTTGATACTCCATTCAAATTCCATTTCTGAAACTTGGTCTCCATATTCATTAGTTCCGATCGATTTCATCCAGAAGCTCTGCCCCTCTCCTGTACTGACTGCTTGTTTCAATGCTTCCTCTATTTTATATCCATCTTGACATACAAACGTAATTCGACCTGTTGCTTTCTTGGTAAAAACCGCTTTGTTTTGTGATACTAACATCGAAATTTTCTTTCCACTTTTATGAATGTGATTCATTACCAAAGCTCCTGTAGTTAACTCCGCAGCCATTGCTTGGACAGCAAAATACATGGACTTAAATGGGTTTTGATTGATCCAACGATGCTTTACCGTAACTACACAATGTAATAAATCAATTTCCTTGGCCCGTACTCCACTTATATAGGCAGAAGGTAATTTGAAAAACAAAAAAGTATTGAGCTTTGAGGATGTAAGATTCATTATTTGTGGTTTTTATGCTAAAATACAAAAAAATATTATGCGTACATACTATTTTAAACACGTTAATATTGTGTTAACTTATAGTACTATGTAATACAAGATACCTTTCTTAAGCCATATATTTGTATACGAAAATACCAGACTTAGATATTCATTAAATACTTAAAGACTATTATGGAAACGAAAAAAGAAAATAATATAGCTGCCATCACCCATTTGAGCGCATTGGGACAGTACCTATTTCCCTTTGGGAATTATATCCTTCCGTTATTAATTTGGAATTCAAAAAAAGGCGAATCTACGGTGATCGATTTTAACGGAAAGCAAGTGTTGAATTTTCAATTCAGCGTTTTGTTGTATACTGTTATACTACTTTTGATTACTATCCCCATTTTTCTATTTACCTTTTTTAGTGGAATGAGTATCAACGCAGTACTAAATGACCACGAATGGATTATAAAAAATCTAGATATTGGCAACAATATTAGTATCATCACGGTTGGATTGCTTGCTATTATATTGTTGGCTTCGTTAAAAATAATAGAATTCATTTATATCATTTATGGAACCATAAAAGCTTCGAATGGAGAACCATTTCGTTATCCTTTTACGATTCCTTTTTTGAAATAGCAGCACTCTATATATTTGATATTTTTGATTTTTTCAGAGTTTTTGAATAAATGAAATTGTGAATAGTTTTTTGATCTTGCAATATCGATTCACCTCCAGTCAAAAATCGTTAATCTTAGATCGTTAATAAACAACTAAGTTATCTTAATAATCGTCTTACTTGGTTTTGAGTTAAGGATAGTCCCGAAGCGTCGGGAGAAATCATTTTTTGGGGCTTTTTCTGCCCCAAAAAAGATTGGACCGGATAGCCTGATCCGCTTTTTTTTGGCGTCCCAATAGCTAACGGGAGCCCAAAATAATAATCATGTACAGTAAAACAAAAATAAATCATGAACATTGAAAACACAAAAGCACAGATGCGGAAAGGTGTTCTCGAATTTTGCATTCTATCGGTTTTAAAAGAGAAAGATGCTTATACTTCTGAAATTCTAGATACCCTAAAAAACGCCAAATTACTGGTAGTAGAAGGCACTATTTACCCTTTGCTTACCCGCTTGAAAAACGACGGACTACTCAGTTATCGCTGGGAAGAATCGACCTCAGGACCACCTAGGAAATACTATGGCTTGACCACTGAGGGCCAAACCTTTTTGAATGAATTGAATGGCACTTGGACCGAATTGTCTGATGCCGTAAATCTAATTACCAATAAAAACACAGCGTCATGAACAAAACTGTAAACATAAACCTAGGCGGAATGATCTTTCACATTGATGAAGATGCCTACTTGAAATTGACACGTTATTTTGATGCCATCAAGCGTTCCTTAAACAATAGTTCTGGTCAAGACGAGATCATAAAGGATATTGAAATGCGTGTTGCAGAGCTATTTACGGAGAAGCAAACTAGCAATAAACAAGTAATTGGCTTGAAAGAAGTCGATGACATGATCACTGTTATGGGGCAACCGGAAGATTATATTATTGAAGATGACAGCCAACTGGCTTCCAATTACAACGCTACCTCCTACACTAATAACCGAAAACTGTACCGTGATAAGGACGGTGGTATGATTGCTGGTGTATCATCAGGTTTGGGATACTATTTTGGCATTGATGCTGTTTGGATTCGCATAATTCTTGTAGTACTAGTTTTTGGTGGCTTTGGTACCGGGATTATTGCTTATTTAGTTCTTTGGATTGTAACTCCAGAAGCGCGAACTACATCCGAAAAATTAGAGATGAAAGGCGAACCAGTTAATCTCTCGAACATCGAAAAAAAAGTAAGAGAGGAATTTGATTCTGTATCCCACAAAATAAAAAATGCTGATTATGATAAATTTGGAAACCAAATCAAAAACGGTTCTGAGAAAATCGGGAATCGTTTGGGTTCTATAGTCATGGCTATCTTTACTATTTTTGCGAAATTTTTGGGAATCTTTTTAATCATTATTGGGCTCAGCACTTTGTTTGCTTTACTCGTCGGAGTTTTTACACTAGGAACGAATGTATTTATCGATTTTCCTTGGACTAGTTTTGTTGAATCGGGAAACTTTAGTGATTATCCTATTTGGGCCTTTGGATTATTGGTATTCTTTGCAGTTGGAATTCCGTTTTTATTCTTGACATTATTAGGCTTCAAATTGCTAGCACCCAACATGAAATCGATTGGAGCTATTGCCAAATATACTTTGATTGCCATTTGGATTATTGCCTTAGCCTTAGCAATTTCTATTGGCGTTAAACAAGCATCGGCATTTTCAAACGAAGGAAGAGTAATTCAGAATGAAAAACTAAATTTACAACCAACAGATACCCTTTTAATAAAATTCAAACACAACAGTTATTTCGCCAAAAATATTGATGAAAGCACCGACTTTAGAATTACGCAGGATAGCGCCAATTCCAAAGTAATTTACTCGAATGCTATTCGGTTTGAAATCAAACAAACCAATGAAAAAACTGCTTATGTACAAGTGGTGCGCGAAGCCAAAGGAACCTCACAACCCGAAGCCCATCAAAGAGCCGAAGCTATTCGTTATAGCTTTAGCATCATCGGCAACCAACTTGTTTTGGATAATTATTTTGTGACCGACATCAAAAATAAATTCAGAGATCAAGAAATTGAAATCACCCTATATCTCCCAGTTGGTACGATATTCAAAACCGATTCGAGCGTTCAAAACTATGACCGTTCCAACAATATTTTTTTTAATCTACACTTCAGTTCAGACAATTATCATTATCAAATGACTGATTCAAAAGTAAAATGTATGGATTGTCCAGAAGACGAAAATAACTACGATGAAGATGAGTATCAAAACAGCTCCATAACCATCAATAAAGATGGCATCATGATAACCAATGATAGCACCACCAAAACAAAAAGAGAATTTAAAGGACTTAAAATTGACCAAAATGGTATCATTATCAAAACAAAATAAACCGTATGCTACTATTTATGGCGTGCCCCGCTAAAAAACGCATGCCGGGCTCCCGACAATTCGGGACGTTACAATTCCTCAACAAGTTTCGCTATCGCTACACTTGTTTGCGGGATTTCCACTACTATCCCTCACGCAAAATTCCGTTAACATAGAATATTTGTACTTTAATTTTCAAGAAGCTTTCACAGCTTTACAAGACCACTATCTACTAATATCTTTTGAATCTGCATTTTATATTATTTAATAACTTACACAATATATTCTCTTCAAAAATCAATAATAATCACACCAATAATTTCAGCAAATCGTCCGTTCAAAGCGGATGATTTTTTTATATTTGTATAAACCCATATTTTAAACACAAATGAAAAGAATATCCACTATACTCCTATTGCTCTTCTGCGCCACTGTCACATTCGCACAAAACAAAGAAAGAATAAAAGGCTCAAAATCAGTCATTACCAAATTAGATAATTTATCCGCATTCAAAAGCGTGGAAGTGGGCGACAATCTTGAAATTTACCTTGAAAAAGGGGAAAGTCCAACTTTAAAAATTGAAGCCGACGATAACCTACATGGTATTATTTCGTCAAAAATAATAGATAGCGTGCTGTATTTGAATACCACTAAGGAAGCTTATCGCTTCAAAAAATTGATTATACATGTTACGTATACCAATGCTTTAGGATTGATTACCGCCAAAGATCAATCAATGATCAATGCGATTCAAGAATTACAGTTGGATACTCTAAAAATAAAAGCATCTAATGACGCCAAACTTTTCCTAAACGTCAACACCAAAAACTTTTCTCTGGAAGCCAATGATAAAACAAAAACAGAATTAAACTTAAAGTCCGTAAAAGGGAAAATTATTTTGAGTCAAAATGCGACTCTAAAATCGTTGGTAAAAACAGAGAATTTCACTTGTGATCTATACCAAAAATCACAAGCTGAAATTGAAGGAAATACTACCAATGCAAAAATAAGATTGGACAATAACGGAATTTTTACAGGGAAAAAATTCAGTTGCAAAAACATCAATTTAATTGCAGAAAGCTATTCCAACTGTAGCGTGAATGCAGAAACTACCATCTCAATTAGCGCAAACGGAAAATCTGAGATTCAGCTTTTAGGAAATTCCAAAATTGAAATAATTAATTTTTCAGACGAGGCCAAATTACTGAAGAAAGTTAAATAACACCGTTATTCTATCTTCTTTTACAAACAAAAAGAGTCCCAATTCACAATGAATTGGGACTCTTTTTGTTTGTATTAAAATTGAATTAATCTTTTGCCGCTAAATATCTTTCAGCATCTAACGCAGCCATACAACCAGTACCAGCCGCAGTAATTGCTTGACGGTACACATGATCTGCAGCATCACCAGATACAAAAACACCTGGAACATTCGTTTTTGAAGAACCCGGAGTATTTACAATGTATCCTGTTTCATCAAGTGTAATAAAATCTTTGAAGATATCTGTATTTGGTTTGTGACCAATAGCAACAAAGAAACCAGTTGCTTCAATATCAAAAACTTCACCTGTAGTTTTGTTTTTAGCTTTAACACCAGTAACTACTTGCTCGTCACCTAAAACTTCAACTGTATCGTGATTCATTAAAATAGTAATGTTCTCTGTTTTACGAACACGTTCTTCCATTATTTTTGAAGCTCTAAATTGGTCACTTCTTACTAACATAGTTACTTTTTTACAAAGTTTAGACAAATAATGAGCTTCCTCACAAGCTGAATCTCCTGCTCCTACGATTACCACTTCTTGATTTCTATAAAAGAATCCGTCACAAACTGCACAAGCAGAAACACCACCACCCATTTTCAAGTAATGTTGTTCTGATGGCAACCCTAAATATTTGGCTGTTGCACCAGTAGAAATAATTACCGTTTCACAGTGTAATTCGATCGTATCGTTAATCCATACTTTGTGAATATCACCTGAGAAATCTACTTTAGTCGCCCATCCGTCACGGATATCTGACCCAAAACGTTCAGCTTGTTTCTGCAACTGAACCATCATTTCTGGTCCCGTAACTCCATCAACATATCCTGGAAAATTCTCAACTTCATTTGTAGTTGTCAATTGACCACCAGGTTGCATTCCTTGATATAATATTGGATTCATGTTGGCTCTAGCCGCATAAATTGCTGCGGTATAGCCCGCAGGTCCAGAACCTATAATAAGACATTTTATTTTTTCGATTGTATCAGACATAATAATTGGTATTTAATTTTAAAAACAGCACAAAAGTAAGTTTTTATTATTGGAAAACTAAATTAGAATAATCAGTTTTTATTATTCCTTTATAGATGAACCAATGTACCGAGTATATTGATATTAGGACCTTGTAAAAAATAAATTTCGGCATACAATTCAAATATACTTACAATAGATTCTCTATTATTGCCATATTATTTTTATTGATAATTCGAATATCTTCTATATCATTTCTGGACTGTAAGTAGCGTTTTGCGGCATTTATAGGTGATGCTTTTTTATACATTATATTAACAACACTAATATTTATATCCGATGACTTTGCACTTTTATCAAGATAGTCATACAGTTCATTAAAGCATTTTAAATCTCTTACTATACATAAATGATCCTTTTTATTATTTTTAATAAAATCGACCAAAAAGTTTTTGGTTAACTTTTCTATTGGCTTTGTTATGATTAAGGCAATTTTCATTAAAATTAATATTTATAGGTAAAATAAACATCTGATTATTTTTTTAGAATTAGAAAATTAATTCTTACAATGACATATCTGGAACCACTGTATAGGTAATATCGAATGAAATATTCGTTGATGCATCAACACCAAAAACTGTTGGCTTAATTCTAAATTGAATACCTATTTCTTCTCGGCATCCTGTAAAATAAAACATTTCTGTTGGTTGACCTCCATCTGAAAGCTTGGAAATTGCGACATAATCATCACCTCCTACCAGACTACCAGTACCTAGTGCGCCCTCCAATAATGGTGCGGGAAATTGTACCCCAGGATTACTAACCTTAGCTTCAACAACTAAGCCCGCTGGCAATGGAGCTCCAGTAGCTACAATTTGCATAAATACATAGTTTTTGACTGCTAAATTTAGTGGCGCCAAACATTTAGTTTCACTAGTAGTACCTAATGGACCATTTGTTTGCCTTAGTATCCAACTTAAATTATTTGTACTTGTTCCATTTACAGATCCTTTTTCTAATATTGATGCTCCAGGCAGAGGCATGCCTAAATTATCCGTGATCACCCCTCCAATACTTATTTGCCCATTCATGCTGGTTAAGCACAAAACGGTCAAAATGACTGAAAACAACCATGTTTTATTTACTTCATTCATTTGGTTTAGTTTTTTAAAAGATTATAATGTCAAAATTAAAGTAAAACTGAACTTCAAAATAACATAATGATGCTTAATACTATGCATTATTTGAATTATAGAATTAATTATTGACAATATTTACTAACTTTTATTATCATTATGATAAATAATCGTATTATTAATTTTTAATTGTTAAATTTGAGCGCCATTTTCAAGCATATATTCAAATAGCGATTAAGACCTATTTTCCTATGAAATCAATCAAAGAAGTTACCCCTATCAAATCTGATGATCCGTTTGTAATCTTAAAACACGAAAATGCTTTATTTGATTATCCATTACATTTTCATAATGAATATGAATTGAATTTAATTTCAAATTTTAAAGGCTCTAGAACAGTAGGTGATTCTTTTGAGAAATGTGAAGAAACAGATTTAACGCTTTTAGGCCCTGAATTAAAACATATATGAAAATCAGAAAGTATTATAAGCAATGCTCAGGTAGTTACTATACAGTTTCAAGAGCATTTTTTACATTCAAAAATAATGAGTTACGCAGTATCAAAAGATATTAAAAAACTTTTGGAACTTTCAAAATGTGGTATATCCTTTTTAAGCCCTACTAAATATTTAATTATTGAGAAGATTGCTACCATCAAAGGAAATACAGATTTTAAATCATTTTTGACTTTTCTTGAAATACTTCATATTTTATCAACTTCCAAAGATATCAAGGTTTTGAGCAGTCCGCCGAGTGCCAATTACAACCAAAATAGAGAAAGTAGAAGAATTTCACTTATTACCAATTACATTAAAAATAATTATGACAGCGAAATAAAACTGTCAAAAATAGCTGAAATGGTAAATATGTCTGAATCAGCATTTAGTCATTACTTTAAAAAAAGAACAAGCCATAGTTTTACAAGTTATCTTCAAGACTATAGATTGGGAGTCGTAACCAAATTATTAACGGAAACTGATATGTCTATAAACGAAATATCATATAAGGCAGGCTTTAATTCACTTTCGAACTTCAACAGAGCTTTCAAGAAAAAACACAATATTTCCCCAAAGGAGTTTAAATTAAATTATGATCGAGAAGTTTCAAAATAGAATACATACTCCTTATTAAATGTTAGAATAATAAGTTAGTAGAATTAAAAATAATACATTTCAATTATCTCGTACTAAATAATCGACATAGGTTGTTATTGCTTTTTGATAATTCGTATAACAGCACAACTTTTTTCAGTTCAAATAAATTATATTTGTTCCTAAACAAAAGAATAACAAGATAATTCCTTTTATTCACTATTATCTTTGATTAACTACGTCTAATTACAACACTAACCGTTTGTACATCTTGCCGAGATTACACAAAACATACCGTTTTTTTAAAATATGTATTTCAACTTTGTTGTTTTTCACATATCAATTGAGTGCTGCAAATTCCTGCCTAATCCCAATTGATAGTTTAACTACCGAAAAAGATAATTTATTACCTTTTTCTACAATTTACGAATCAACTGACGATCTTGATATAATTACGATTGATAGTTTAATAACACATAACAAATTAGTATTTGCAAAGCAACAAGCCTCACAAGGGTTTTCTCAAAAATATTATTGGATACAGTTTAATATTGATTGGACAAACAAAACAATCCCCTATCTCTTAGAACTTGACAATCCGCATATTGATCATGTAGCACTTTATCAAAAGACCGAAGATAAATTCACTAAAATAGGACATGGTGGTGATAGAGACCAAACCTTTAAAGACAGAAGCTACATAAACAGGCGTTTTATTTTTCCCTTGATAAATACAAACACTCAAACAACTTATTTTTTAATGGTTGATAAGCGGAATGCATCCGTTAGTTTTCCTATATGGCTCTGGAAAAAATCTGACTTTGAAAGTACTGAGAGTAAACAGAATATTTTCTTTAGTGTTTATTTCGGAATTATTTTCTTTTTTGGAATAACATCTCTCTTTACTGCTGTAGTAATTAGAAAAAAAGTTTTTTTTTACTATGCTAGTTATATCTTATCGATGAGCTTATACCTTTTTACAGCATTGGGTTTTTCATTCCAATTTTTATATCCAAATTCCGAAAACTTCAACAATTATAGTCGGGTTATTTTAAGTGTAATTATTGTACTATTTACAACCTTATTTTTAAGATGTTTTTTAAATATTGATAAAATAGCACCTAAAATATCGCGCTATTTCAAAGTGGTAAATATTCTACTTATTGTACTTACATTATCATGGATCTGTTTTGCTGGTTTATATAAAACCTACACGATATGGTTACTCAATTTATCTAATATTATATTTATTTCGATTTTTATTTGCACTCATTATGCTGCTTATAAGGCATACAAAACAAAAAAGACGAATGTAATTGTTTTTTTTACTGCATTTAGCACTATGATTATAGGAGTCATGGCGTATTTAGCAGTCGAATATGGTGTAATTAGTGAGGATATATTTTCTTTAAATCCTATTTTATTAGGTACTGGTTTTGAAATAGTCATTCTATCCTTTTTAATGATTTACCAATTAATACAAATTCTAAACACAAAAACAACTTTAGAGCTTCAAAATCAAATTCTAGAAAAAAACTCAAAATCTTTAAAAGCTCAGAATATAGAACTTAAAAAAGAAACCGAAGAATTTAAGAACACTAGTTTACGATCAAAAGAAAATATTCTTGATAACCCCAAAAATATAGTTTTAAAAAGTAAAGCGGTTTTACAATTACAAGATATTACCCACATTTCATCAGATAGCCATTACCTCGAATTTTATCTTACCACTAAAGACAATCCCGAAATAGATCGAAATACTTTTAAAAATATCCTGAACCAACTTCCAGAAACTAATTTCATTCAGGTTCACAGAAGTCATATTGTCAATATTGATTTTTTAAAAATTATTAAGGCATCTGAGCTTATTCTTAAAAACGGGAAATCTATTCCAATTTCGAGAAGCTTCAAGACACAGGTTAAAGAACTCATTGTTAACTCATAATCCACTCTTTTAGTGTGTCATTCGTGATATATAAATCGTCATTCATGACATTTTTGTTATCAAACCCCCTTGTTTTTGTATTTTGACACAATAAAACCTACTAATTAATTTTAACAAAAGCAATCAGAAATTACTCTTATACCATTTTGGTTTTGAATTTACTATTATGTGATGGTTGATGATTGTCTGGTTGAGCAGTTCGACTGTCGCTCTATGGAGTAGAATATAATCTCGACTTCGCTACCTATGACGTTTTTTATTAAAAAGGGCTTCGACAAGCTCAGCCTGATAAAAGTAACGTCATTTTATATTGCTTTTTTGGTTAAAAAATTACACCTCGATTTAACAAAATTAAAACAGCAAATTCAAGGATTAAACGGTATTACTATTTAACAAAAAATAATTCTCATAAACAACTCTGGTCAAATTTCACACACTTAAAAAAATGAATACTAAAATCCTTAACATATACGATGAAGTTTTTACCAGTAACACTGATTTTTCGAACACTATTGTAGAAAAACACATTAGCAAGATTAAAGAATTAGACGAATTTCTACCACCTAGTTTATCTTTTTTTATAGTTACAAATACGGCTCAAAACAGTTTTCCGTTTGTGAGTAAAAATTTTGAATATAATTTAGGTTTGGATTCTGAATTAATGAAAACGATGGGAGTCCCCTATTGGATGAGTCATTTTCACCCAGAAGAATTAGAGTTATGGGTCCATATACTACAAGATTTAATGATCTATACAATGACCGAAGTTGCACCCAAAAAACGACTTAGATTATCCTACACGTGGAATTTTAGGATTAAAAAAGCCGATGGGAATTACGTAAATCTGTTTGAGCACCAAGTTCCTGTTTTAGTAGACGAAAACTACAAACCAGTTATTGGTATCGGACATTTGACAATGATAGGCGAAGGCGAACCAATGCCGCTAAAAGCAACCGTAAAATTTTTAAACGAAAACAACGAATACGAAACCCTATTGAATAAGAATTATTCTCAAAAATTACTTACTGATGGTCTTACTAATCGCGAAAATGACATCATTAGATACCTGGCCTTAAAGAAAAGCAGTAAAGAAATCGCTGGTATCCTAGGCATAAGTTCGCATACCGTAGATACACACCGTAGAAATATTTTAAAGAAATTAAACATCAATTCTACTGGGGAATTAACAGGTTACGTAAAAACACATCAACTCTACTAAAATATACTCAATTTGAGTATTTCAGAGATTTTTAATAAGAATTAATTTAGCAAATTATTAATCGGGATTTGGAAATGTATAAATAACGACTATCCTAAAAAACGAAATATGAAAAAACTATTACTTCCTTTTATACTAATCTCTACAGTCTCTTTTTCTCAACAAAACCCATGCGATGCAAGATACGGAAAAGCTACGGCGATGCCATCTGAGGGATGGTGTTTATATGCCGAAAATTTAAAAAAAGTAGGTAAACCTTCTGCAAGTGCTGAATGTCGTTGTGAAAATGGGAGAGCTATAGAAAAAAGTAGATTAACCAAAATACAAGCAGATGACAAAGTACGAAAAGATGCTAATGATCTATACAATAAATTAAATGATGAGTATCAAATAGCGCTTACAAAATCAAGAAACTTACCAGAAGAAAGAATTAATGAACAAATAAGTATTCTAAATTCGATAATGTCTGTTGCACAACAGTTAGATAAAATCCGAAATAGTACTTTCCACGTTTCTAGTGTAAAAACTGACTTAGAGTATCTAGAAAGCCAAAAACGAAAAAAAACAATAACTATTGGGTCTAATAACAATTCTTCAAGATCTAAATCACAGCAAGAAACCAACTATACTCAAAAAACTACTTCACCAAAACTACAGAAAAACTACACGGATGTCATTCAACAAACCCAGCAAAATATCAATCGTTTTGACAAAGCTAGAGCAAATGCACAAAATACATTAAACAACTTTTTTAATGCTCGACAGCAACAAGCAGATAAAAATCGTGAATTAGAACAAGCAAGGTATGAAAGAGAAATGGAAGAAAGAAAAGAGGAAGAAAGACTTGAACAACTAAGGCTTCAAAAATTAAGAGATGAACGCGCTCAAAAAGAAAGAATAGAAAATGCTCGGTCTAATTTTATGAATGGTATTCAAGACATGGATATGCCTGTAGTTGTAAATAAAAAAGAAGTTTTTTTTATTATAATCACAAAAATGAACAATGAGGATAAAATTGAAATTTCACCCTTTTCATTAATCGCTAATACGGATAACATCTTGCCTTATAAAATTGATATTGTTAGTGATTACAAAAAAATAACAGGACGAAATAGCATTTTTGTCCAAGGTCCGTATTACACTTTTGACGAACAAAAGAAAGCTATTTCCTCTTTTCAAAAAAATGCAAAAAACAACTATACAAGCTATAGTTTAATAAAATACTCTTATGAGGATCAATTCAACAAAGCAGCATCCTTAAATCAAGATTTTGGGGGTAAGGAAGCCACAAATACCCCCTCCACAACTACTTCTGAAAGCACCGATTTTTGGGGAGAAAAAACTACAAAAAAAACAAACACCACAAAAAAAACAGAAACAACCAAGTCTAGTATCTGGGAATAACTTAAACCATCACATTATGAAAATAAAAATAGCACTACTATTAATTCTAGGCTTTTACTTTAACTCATTTGCTCAAAGTTCTGAAGCGTTAGCTAAATATCACTTTATAAAAGCACAAAATGCTTATGGAAACGGAGATAACGCCACTGCAATAACTAATTTGAATACTTGTGTTAGTTCCTTAGGAAAAACCAACTCTAAGATTGAGGCATTGTATACCTATGTCTATTATAACAAAAAAAATTATACAAAAACCAAAGAGCACATGACCACTTATTTTAAAATTGCTTCCGAAGACCATAGCGATTACATGAAAATGATTTCATTACTTACAGTGACCAACAACAAAGCCAAGGAAGAAAAGGAAAAACAAATTGAAGAACAACAAGATCATAAAAATTGGGAACTTGCCATGGCAACCATGACTTCTGAGGCTTTTGAAACCTACCTACTTAATTCAAAAAACAAAATTTATAGAGGGGAAGCCGAAAAATACAATTCTCATAAAACGGTCACAAAACTTCTATTACTACCTGATGGATATCATAATAAAGTGATGAGTTACTTATGTGTAAAGGATTTTGCTAGTTTGAAATATTATTTCAACGTCACACGTCTAGCTGCTACTTTTACTACTAAAGCAATATTCCATATACCAAAAGACATTGACAAACTCACTAAAATTACCGAAATAGATTTTTCAAATGACCAATTAGTTAGCCTTCCTGAAAGCATTGGAAACCTCAAAAACCTTAAGTCATTAACGCTTGAGGACAATAAATTAATTAGCCTACCAGAAAGTATTGGAAAACTTAAAAATCTTGAAACATTATATCTGCATAAAAACCAATTAACTAGCCTACCTGAAAGTATTGGAAATCTTACAAGGCTTATTGATTTAAGGCTTGATGATAATCAATTAACTAGCTTAGTAGAAAGTATTGGAAACCTTAATAACCTTAATAGATTAATCATTGGAAAAAATCAACTAACTAGCTTACCGGAAAGCTTTGGAAAACTTCAAAATCTTAATTCTTTATATCTTTATCAAAACCAACTAACTAGCCTACCTAAAAGCTTTGAAAAACTTCAAAGCCTTAACGAAATAGCTTTAGGCAGGAATCAATTAACAAACTTACCTATTAATATTGGTAGTCTTAAGAACCTTACCAAATTATGGCTCGATATAAATCAATTAACAAGCTTACCTGAGAGCATTGGAAACCTCCAGAATCTTAAAATACTTTGTCTTCACAAAAATAAATTAACAAGTCTACCTCTAGAAATTTGCAAACTTACGAGCCTTACTAGATTAGATCTTGACTACAATCAGTTAACAAGTCTACCTGCAAGTTTAGGAAATCTTAACAATCTTAGCACTCACTTAGATCTTTCTCACAATGAGAACTTAACGGATTTACCTATGAGTATGGTTCGTTTAACTAATCCCATAAATATACAAACATCTAAAGATCAGAAAAAATTAAACAAAGCACTATCTAATCTAAAAAAGACCAACTCAAACATTACGTTACAAATCTTAGAATAGTAGAATAAAACCCTTAGTTTTTGGAACTAACAAAGCTAGCCACATTATCAAAATAAAAATCACAGTCCTATTACTTAATCGAGATATAAATAAGGAGTAACGACAAAGGAACTGCTATAATTCACTTAAAAAATAAAGCATCGCGCTATAAAAAATTAAGAGGTTATAAAGCCATTTGGAAAGCAATTGAGGAATGGTAAAACACTAATCTTCTGCTAGATTTTTTTAAAAACCATTTTACAAGCCCGAGATTCAAAAAGCTTTGAAGAGTTGTAATTATGAAAAACTACAACCTAAATTTGAAATTATAGAATGGCAATATGCACTAAACGAAACCTACATTAATTTAGAAGAATTAGGAACAATAGATGATTACGAATCTGAACAGCATTATTTAAAAGAGAAAAAATGGTATTCTAAACAAATAAAAAAAGCAAATCGAATTATTGATTCTAATCTGAATCAATCTAAGATGTTTGCTGTTATAAATAGCACTGTTTGGCTGGGAGTTACAAATAATACTGTTAAACACATAAATAGAGTAAAATGAAAAATATTTCGGAAAATTTCTCCCCAATAATAAAACACATCAACTCTACTAGAATATACTCAAATTGAGTATTTTTTAAACTTTTACGAATAATTACCTTTGTAAAATAAAACTTCTAAATAATGATCATATTATTTTTAAGACTCTGAATTTGAAATAAATAGTACCCAATTAATATCGGGTAAAATTACAAGCTTTTCCGCTTAGGAAATAATAAAAACAAATATTCATCAATCTAATTACAATTAATTTAAAATTACAAATTATGAAAACAAAATTACTTACATTCTTGCTTTTTTTATTAATTTCAAATGCTGCTCAATCCCAAACAAACACTACAGATTATGTCTCTGGAGTTTTGGGTGCAACTTTTTTGACAATGAATGGAACCGATATGTATGTATTAGGTTCTGAAAATATTTATAGAATTGATACAACAATAAATAACCCTACACCAACGACTATTTATACAGTTCCAAACGACTTTTATTTGGTTAATTTCACACTCAACGGCAATTTATTTTATATAGCACTTGAAAACTATATCCAATCTACAGATACTTTTCTTGGAGGGAAAATAATATCACTAGATTTAAATAACTTATCTAGCCCAGCGCAAGACATCTATACAACTGGGGAGTATATAAGTTCTATTACAAATAATGGCTCTACTATTTACATAACAGCAGAAACATTATTAAATCCACCAAGCTTTGAACCATTTATAACGCATTTAGATAAAATTGATGCCAGCATTCCTAATCCAACAGCGCAAGTAATAGTTAATAACGTAACTAATACTAGTGTTGTGAAAGGTAATATTATTGACAACAATATTATTTATTTATCATCAATAGATGATCAGAAAATTTTAACAATTGATGTATCTCAAAACAATCCCTCAGTAAACACATTAGTAAGTTCTAGGTTTTCTAGAGGTCTATTTAAGTCTGGTAATGACTTATATATGTCTAATGGTAGTTTAATAACTAAAATTGATTTAACAAACCCTACAGTAGGTTCAACTGATATTGCAGTAAATAGTACATATCAAGACACTAATAATGGGAGCTTATTCTTTGCGAATTTTAGAGATGTTATTTTGGTTGGCAATAAAATATATGCAACCTTACAGAACCAAGGTAGAGTTGTACAGGCTATTGACATGACTTTATCCACAAATGATTTTAATAATCAACTTTCAAATGTATTCGTTTACAATAAAAAGAATGAATTATATATTAATGGCTTAAATAATCAAAATCATAATATTGAAATTTATACTATTTCTGGACAGAAAATAGTATCAAAATCTATATCTCCAACTAACAATACAATAGACATTAACAGTCTAAGTACTGGAATATATATACTCAAAATTGACAATCAGTTTATTCAAAAAATAATCAAAAATTAATAAACTGAATATTTAACGATAACGAAATGATTACTTCTCAATAATTTTCACTTAAATTGACTCCTAATTTAAAAACAAAAAAACAATCATTAATGTCCGATAAAAAATAAAACCGTAGGATTCTATTTTTTATCGGACATTAATGAAATCATATATTTTACTGTTTATGAAAGCATTTAAAAACATTTATTTCTTTACAAATTTTTTAGATATCTCACCTTTATTTGTTGATATTAAAATATAATAAATCCCAGAAGATAAACTTTCAATATTTATAGTATCATTTATAGTATCAATCACATGCTCCCCTTTTATATTAAAAATACTAGCTGAATTTAATTGATATTGACTTGGTAAAACTATATTCAAATAGTCACTTACAGGGTTTGGATAAACTCTAACCACATTATTTAATTCTCTGTCAATAACATTCAAAGTACCAGATATATGAAAATCCTTCCATACTGCTGTTGTTGAATACCCAGTTCCACTAGGCGCTGATAGGGTAATATTTGATAAAGTTAAACCTTCAAAAGTATTTGCAGTTACACTTGGCGGAGTTGTAGTAGTAATGGAAAAACTATTCAAAGGATTGCAATAAGCAAAAGCCTGACTACCAATTGACGAAACTGAATTCCCCATGGTAACAGTTGTTAGGTTTACATTTGCAAAGAATGTCAGGTTACCAATGCTAGTTACTGAATTTGGAAGTGTAATATTTGCTAAATTGGTTTTGTAAAATGCCGAATTTCCAATAGTTGTAATAGAGTTTCCAAAACTAATTGTAGCTAACAAAGAATTACTTGCAAAAGCATCATCTGCAATTGTAAGCAAACTGTTTGGAAAACTGATACTAGAAATAGATGAAGTTGCATCAATAGGTTGAGCAAACGCTTTTATCCCAATCGAAGATACAGAATTCCCTAGGGTTACTGAAGTTAAATTTAAATTTTCAAAAAATGCTTGACTACCAATACTCGTTACTGAATTTGGAATCGACACACTCGTTAAACCTGTCTTAAAAAATGCAGAACTTCCAATACTTGTTACTGCACTTCCTATTGTAACTGAGTTTAAAAGTGTATTATTTGCAAAGGCGTCGTTCGGAATTACAAGTAAAGTATTTGGAAGAATTATACTCGAAATAGAAGAAGTCGCCCCTTCTGCCTGAGCAAATGCATTAGTACCAATAGATATAACTGAATTTCCCATGGTAACAGTTGTTAGGTTTTCATTCTCAAAGAATGCCTGACTACCAATACTAGTTACCGAATTTGGAATCAAGATACTCGTTAAACCAGTTTTAAAAAATGCTGCATTTCCAATACTTGTAACACCAGCCCCTAAAGCAGCCGAAGTTAATGACATACAATTTGCAAAGGCATCGCTCTCAATTGAAGTAACAGAGCTTGGAAGGACAATACTAGTAATAGAAGAACCAGAAAACGCATATGCTTTTACCGAAGTCACAGTATAGCTAGAAGTTCCGTCTGAAACTGGGGACGGAATTGTCACACTTCCAGTTAATGATTGATTAACCGCTACTTTTGCAGTTAAACCGACACTACTTATTACTTCATATGTAATACCTCCATCGGCAAAATAAGTTTGTGCTTGCATTAGGCCAAAAGCCATTGTGCATAATGCACATAAAAAATATTTTTTTTTCATAATTGTACGTTTTTTATTGTGAGTCGAATACATCTTATTTCGACTAGGAAACACTGTACAAATATAAATTAAATACCGATTAAAAACGATTAATCAAGACTAAACACTAGTAAATAAATATTTATGACATTTATTCTTACAAAATAAACAATCTAGTAATTTGCAATTATCCCCTTTATTTTAATAAAATTGAAGGTTTATGATTTTTTAAAATACAATTAAAGTCTAGTTATGATTTCATCAGCTAATTCAAATGACTTCTGTCCATTTGTTTTTAGATATTGTTCAATTGATTTTTGCAATTTAGGATAGTAAATAGCATAGTTTCTATTACCATCTTCAATCAATTTTGCTGCTTGGTAAATTTTCACCGCTGCTCGTAACATCCATTTTTCAGAATCAATCAAACTTGGTTTTCCTTTGTAAGTACCAATGTGACCAGCGGTCAAATCCAGATATTGATAATCAACTTCACCTTCAGCAGTTTCTATTTCAGAACCTTCGTTAAAATCATTCCAAGTTTCAAGCACTACCCAATCTACTTTATTTTCATATGTTTTATTGATGAGGTTCCACAACTTACCATAGGTTTCCCCATTTTTACGATCAATCCAACGGTTTTGCCCCCAACTAACATTTCTATCATCAAATCCAGGCCAAACTGCACCCGTTACAAATTCTACTTTATTATTCAATTTAAAATCAATTTGAGTATTATAAAACCAATTGATATATCCTTCTCCCCAGTTAGAGCCTTCATTTGTCCAACCTTGAACCCAAGGATAAATGGAGTTCATAACATACTTTCCTGGCACTGCATCTAAATCTAAATCATTCTTAAGCAGGATTGGTGCATTACTTGTAAAAATGGTATTTGCAATGTCCCTATATTCTTGTGAAGTTAAAAAACCATCGTAATTCCAAATATAAATCACAGGTTTTCCATTTTTAGTCAAATAGTGTCTAGTATTTGGAATTATATCATTTTTTAAATGACTGAAGTTACTTAAAGCAGCCGATTCTGTTGCATCTTGATCATCATAGCTAATACTTATACTGTATTCAAAATCTGGATAAATTTCGTCAATTCGCTTGATAGATTCAACAAACATATCAAAGGATTTCTGATCATAATCTGTTCTTACATTAATTATTGCCCCATCAATTCCAACAGCAGAAGAAAGTAAGACATGGTATAAATGCGTCGCCCAAGATTGCGAGCTATAATAACCAATCAATGGTTTTCTAGGCGTACCATAGCTCCAATGTCTTCCCTCTTTACCTTCACCAAACCAAGCTAAATAATGCATCAACACTTTTTTAGCATTTGCTGATGGGTTCCCTACTTCAAATATTTCATGTAAGGGTTCCCTAGTTTCATTATCATTTTCACAAGAGGCAAGCATTATTACCACAGATACAAAAATCAGACAGATTGTTTTTTTTGAGAAATTTATCATTTTTTAAAAGAATTCTTTTTACTACTATTCTAATAACTGATGGTCTTATTTGCTAATGTAGTAGTTTTAAGTACAACACAGCTCAAAATAGAAAGTCTCTTACACAATAAATACTTTTATTAATGAATCTAAGTATTAAAAAAACAATCGCTTGTTCATTTGTAGAAATAAAAAAACCTCCTTGGTTCACAAGAAGGTTTTAGTCGGGGTGGCAGGATTCGAACCTGCGGCCTCCTGCTCCCAAAGCAGGCGCGATAACCGAGCTACGCTACACCCCGTAACGCGGGTGCAAAGATACAATTATTTTTTGCTTATACAAGAAATTTAAAAAGAAAAAAAATAAGGTAAACAACTATTTTAAATATAATCCATAAAACCTAAATCAACCCCAGAGAAATACACTTATTAATCAATTCAGAAGCGTTTTTACAATCCGATTTTTTGTTGATGTTTTTACGGTGTGTTTTTACGGTGTGTTCACTAATATTAAAGATTTCAGAAATCTGAATAGTGGTAAGTCCTTCTGAAATTAATTTGATAATTTCCATTTCGCGTTTGGAAAAACAAGTGAATTCATTAGATTCAAAAGAAACATTAATATCCGTATAGGAAGGATTATCTTTTAAACCGATTAATGAGAATGTATAGCTATTTTTCTTTGTCAGATGATCTATATTTGTATGAATATTTAATGCTTTACCAAACCCACCATTCTCATCAGTAGTCAAAACAATAGCTTGATGATTTAGCATACCATATTCTCCATTCTTTAGTCTACTTCTAAAAGAATAACTAGCTTTATAATTGACAATATTATCAACTCCAACAATATTATAAAGAAATTTTAAATTGGCATTTTCAGCATTGGCTACAAAATCCATATCCTCTGGATGAATAGTTTGTATAATATCGTCAAAAGTTACTGTTTCAGGGTCAAAACCATGAATGTCTTTTATTGAAGGGCTTACATGTGATATTGACATATCAAAAAAGTCAATTACATAGAAATAAAATGGACCTAGACTTACCAATGAACTAATCAGCTCATTAAAATTAATTTCAGGTATAGATGTAAGTTGACGTGCTGTCTTATTACCTTCTTTCCAAACTTTTTTAAGTTTATTATCCTCGTTTTCCATGATAAAAAAATTTACTTAATCCAAAATCAAAAAAATCAATAAACCAATATAGTAAATTTCAGATTAAAAAGCTAGCCTTTAACTTTTATACACCCAAAAAAAAACACATAAACATCATCGTAAAATTAATATTTTGATGCAACTTAAATTTATTTATTTCACTCAAAAAACGAATAATTATCTTGGAATTCACATTCCCCAAACAACCACAAATCAACCATTAACAAATGTTAACAAATTAGATTTTTAGAAACCATAATAAATTGTATTTTTACCGTTCAAAATTTAGACAAAATAAATGGGCAAAATCATTGCGATTGCTAATCAAAAAGGAGGAGTTGGAAAAACAACAACGTCAATCAATCTGGCAGCTTCCTTAGGTGTTTTAGAGAAAAAAGTTTTACTTATTGACGCTGACCCTCAAGCCAATGCGAGCTCAGGAGTTGGCATAGATGTGGAAAATGTAGAAATTGGAACTTACCAAATTTTAGAACATAGTAATACACCATCAGAAGCTATTATAAAATGTACAGCCCCTAACGTGGATGTAATTCCTGCACATATTGACCTTGTTGCCATCGAAATCGAATTGGTAGATAAGGAAAATAGGGAATACATGCTTAAAAAAGCATTAGAAAGTGTGAAAGACAATTATGACTATATCATTATTGACTGTGCACCTTCTTTGGGATTACTTACGTTGAACGCTCTTACTGCGGCTGACTCGGTAATTATTCCTATTCAATGTGAATATTTTGCCTTGGAAGGTTTAGGAAAACTTTTAAATACTATAAAGAGCATTCAAAAAATCCACAATCCAGATTTAGACATCGAAGGTTTATTATTGACTATGTACGACTCAAGATTACGCTTGTCTAACCAAGTGGTTGAAGAGGTTCAAAAACACTTCAACGATATGGTTTTCAATACCATTATACAAAGAAACGTAAAGTTGAGTGAGGCACCAAGTTTTGGAGAAAGCATTATCAACTATGACGCAACCAGTAAAGGTGCTACTAATTATTTAAGCCTAGCTGAAGAAGTAATAAAGAAAAACAGCAACTAATTTTATGGCAAAAGCAATAAAAAAACAAGCCCTAGGAAGAGGTTTATCTGCCTTATTAAAAGATCCCGAAAACGATATTACATCAGCAACTGATAAAAACGCTGACAAAGTCGTTGGAAATATCATTGAGCTTGAAATTGATGCTATCGAAATCAATCCGTTTCAACCTAGAAGTAATTTCAACGAAGAGGCGCTGAAAGAACTCGCTGTTTCCATTAAGGAACTAGGTGTTATTCAACCAATTACTGTCCGTAAATTAGATTTCAATAAATACCAATTAATCTCTGGAGAAAGACGTCTTAGAGCTTCTACTCTTGTGGGATTGACCACGATTCCTGCTTATATTCGTATTGCTAATGATAACGAATCATTAGTTATGGCACTGGTTGAAAACATTCAACGTCACGATTTAGATCCAATTGAAATTGCACTTTCTTACCAACGTTTGATAGATGAAATTCAGCTGACTCAAGAACAAATGAGTGACCGTGTGGGAAAAAAACGTTCTACGATTGCTAACTATTTACGTCTTTTAAAACTAGACCCGATAATTCAAACCGGAATTCGTGATGGTTTTATCAGTATGGGACACGGACGTGCCATTATCAACATCGAAGACTTAGACATACAAACTGATATTTATCAAAAAATTGTAAGTCAAAATCTTTCGGTACGTGATACCGAAGCTTTGGTGAAGAATTACCACGAGAGTTTAAAACCAAAACCAGCGACTAAAGCTAAAGTTTCTTCGTTTGAAATCGATGACGAACAAAAAAATACATTTAACAGGTATTTTGGAAACAAAGTAGATGTCAAAGTAGCTGGTAACGGAAAAGGAAAAATCACCATCCCGTTTCAATCAGAAGAAGATTTTAATCGAATTATTGAATTAATAAAAGGATAGTGAATAAAATAGTTTCCATAGTCTTACTCCTTTTTATACTTGGAACAACTTTTGTTTTTGCGCAAGGAGGAAAAGCAGAACCTGTTGTCACCACCCAAAACTTGGTCAAATCAAACGACATCGATCCTTTGACTCCAGCAAAAGCAGCCTTTTATTCGGCTATTTTGCCTGGATTAGGCCAAGCTTACAATAAAAAATATTGGAAAATCCCATTGGTTTATGGAGCCATTGGAACTAGTTTATATTTTTATTTAGATAGTCAAAAAAAGTATAATTTGTTTCGCAATGCCTACAAACAAAGACTTGAAGGTTTTACTGACGACAAGTACAGTTACCTAGATGATAGCAGATTGATAAGTGCTCAAAAATTCTACCAACGCAACCGAGATTTATCGGCCCTATTTGTTGTTGGTTTTTATGTACTCAATATTATTGATGCCAATGTAGACGCGGCTTTATTACAGTTTAATGTAGATGAAAATCTATCGCTTAAACCAAGTTTGTATCAAAATGAACTAAATGCTAAAACCAATTTGGGATTGACATTGAATTACAACTTTTAAACAGAACATAAAATATAATCACAACCTTATATTTTTAATTTATAAAAAATAACAAATGAAAATTGCGCTTTTAGGATACGGAAAAATGGGTCAAGTAATCGAAAGAATTGCTCTAGAAAGAGGTCATGAAATCGTTTTGAAAAAAGACGAATTCAACACCTATGATGGACTAGCAACGGCTGATGTCGCTATTGACTTTAGCGTCCCTATGGCCGCAGTGGACAATATCTCTAGTTGTTTTCATGCTAATGTGCCAGTGGTTTCTGGAACAACAGGATGGCTAGAACATTATGACGAAATGATTGCTTTGTGTGCCGCAAAAAACGGAGGATTTATTTCTAGTTCTAACTTTAGTCTTGGTGTAAATATCTTTTTTGAACTTAATGATTATTTAGCTAAAATGATGGCCAATCTAGACAGTTACAACGTGACGATGGAAGAGATTCACCACATTCACAAACTAGATGCTCCAAGCGGAACTGCTATTTCACTAGCCAAAGGCGTGATTGAAAACAGTAACTATACTAACTGGACACTAGAAGAAGCAAAAGAAAACGAAATTCATATTGAAGCCGTTCGTTTAGATGAAGTTCCTGGAACACATACTGTAAATTACAACTCAAACGTAGATAGTATCGAAATCAAACATACTGCTCATACTCGCGAAGGTTTTGCTTTTGGGGCTGTCGTTGCTGCAGAATGGTTAGCAGGGAAACAAGGGGTTTTCTCTATGAAAGATGTATTAAACATCAAATAACAACAAAATAACTAACTACTAATACTAAGAATCTATGACACTAATTCAATGGTTTGTGTTTTTTCTTTTCATCCAAGTCGTTCACTTTATAAGTACTTGGAAATTATACGAAGCCGCAGGAAGGAATAAATGGGAAGCTGCAATTCCTGTTTATAATGCGATCGTACTTATGAAAATTATAGGTCGCCCTAGTTGGTGGACCATTTTACTTTTTATCCCAATCATTAACCTAATTATGTTTCCTGTAATTTGGGTAGAAACCCTAAGAAGTTTTGGAAAACGTAGTACAGTTGACACACTTTTAGCTATTTTTACTTGTGGTTTGTATGTGGGATACATCAATTACACTCAAAAATTAGAATACATTTCAGACCGTAGCTTAAGTCCTGAAAACAAAACAGCTGATACCGTAAGCTCATTACTATTTGCCATTGTGGTAGCAACTATAGTTCACACCTATTTTGTTCAACCTTATACAATCCCAACCTCATCCTTAGAAAAATCACTACTAGTTGGAGATTTCCTTTTTGTGAGCAAAGTCAATTATGGAGCTAGAGTACCAATGACAACCGTAGCATTACCAATGGTTCACGACTCTATCCCAGCAACCAAAAGAAAATCTTATTTATCATGGCCGCAATTACCTTACTTAAGATTACCAGCCATAGAAAAAATCAACCGTACCGACATTGTGGTTTTCAACTGGCCGGTAGATACTGTACATTACTTTTTTGAGCCAAAAGGTCGTCCTGGTGTTATCAAACCTATCGACAAAGAATCAAACTATGTAAAGAGATGTGTTGGTATTCCTGGAGATAATTTATCTATCAAAGACGGAATCGTTTATATTGACGGGAAAGTATTGGTTTTGCCAGAAAGAGCTAAACCGCAATTTTCTTATGCAGTCGCTATAGACGGAAAAACGCCTATTGATTTTGAATCATTAATCAAAAAATTAGACATTACAGATGGTGCCGGTTTCAAGGACGAAACTTCTCGTGATACGGTTTATTTCAGAGCATTAACTGCTACTAGTGCCGAAGTATTAAAAAATACCGCTGGAATTACAGCTGTAAAACAAGAAATTGCAAGAGGTACTGAAAGTGGAATTTTTCCCCATATAAACAAATGGAATAGAGATAATTTTGGACCAATATACATTCCCCAAGCAGGGAAAAAGGTTTCGTTAACACTTGAAACACTTCCTTTTTACGAAAGAATCATCAAAGCATACGAAAAAGACGAGAACGGCAATAACAATGACCTAAAAGTAACTGGAAACGAAATCCGATTAAACGGTCAAATTGTTACCACCTACACTTTCAAACAAGATTACTACTGGATGATGGGTGACAACCGTCACAACTCTGAAGATAGTCGTTACTGGGGATTTGTTCCAGAAGACCATATTGTAGGAAAACCTGTTTTCATCTGGATGAGTTGGGATACTAACGGTAAAGGAATCAACAAAGTGCGTTGGGACCGTGTGTTCACAACCGTAAGCGGCGAAGGACAACCACAATCATACTTCAAATATTTCTTGATTTTCTTAGCGCTCTATTTCGTAGGAGAACATTTTTATAAAAAAAGAAAAGAGAACAAAGATCTTTAGTCAAAAAGTTTACAGTTTGAGACAAAACGTTTCCCAAAACTATCTTAAACTGTAAACTTTAAACAATTAAACAAATGGACACCTTACTTCACCCTACTTATTTTCCGTCTATCAGTCATTTTTCGGCTATGGTGCAGGCAGATGAAATTGTTTTTGAAGTGGAAGACAATTTCCAAAAACAGACCAATAGAAACCGCACTTATATATATAGTCCAAATGGAATTCAGTTATTAAATATCCCTATCAAACATTCCAAAGACAATCATCAAAAAACAAAGGAAATTTTGATTGATTCTGACTTCGATTGGCAAAAGCAGCATTTCAAATCCTTAGAAGCAGCTTATAGAAGTTCGCCTTTTTTTGAACATTTTGAAGATGATATCACTCCTTTATTCGAGAAAAAACACAAATTTTTGCTCGATTTGAATTTTGAAGTATTCGAATTTCTAACCAAATGTTTACGCATTAAACTAGCCTTTACTACCACCACCGAATATTTTCATGAAATCGATTCTAATGTTACCAAAGATTATCGTTTCTTGGCCAACGGAAAAAAAGACAGTTCGGTTTTTGAACCTTATCAACAAGTTTTTGATGATAAACACGGTTTTATAAATAACTTGAGCGTCTTGGATTTGATATTTAATGAAGGAAAGTTCACGATTGATTATGCAAAGAACCAAACTTTGCTACTCCCATAATTAAAATATAAAGGGATTAGCAGACAGATACTGCAAATTTAAAAAATCTAAAATGGATTTATTTTAAAAACTTTGTGCCTTTCCTGCAAAAAACACCAACTAGTCCAAAGAGATTTTAGCCATAATAGGATAATGGTCCGAGTTTTCAAAATCTGAAAAACTCTCAAAAGTTTTGACTTTTATGCTTTGGTCCACAAAAATATAATCAATTCTAGCTGGGTAATATTTGAATTTATACGTTTGCCCAAAGCCAAGACCGGCCTCTTCAAAACTATCTTTTAGGTTTCCTTTAATATTTCTATACACATAAGAGAAAGCACTGTTATTCATATCTCCACAGATGATTACAGGGTATTTGCATTGTCTCTTATGTTCCTTTAAAATTTCAGCTTGGTCTTGCTGTTGTTTAAATGCTTTACTGATTCTAAAAAGCATTATTTGGGATTTCCCCTGATTCATTGCGTCAATATTTTCAGAAATCTCATTGACATCTGGAGAAATCTTAATGGATTGTAAATGCATATTATAAATACGAATAATATCTTTCCCTTTCTTTATATCAGCATAAATAACGTTGTTATTCGAGTTGGGAAAAACTATATTTCCTTGGTCAATAATAGGGAATTTAGAAAAAATAGCTTGTCCAGTTTTAATTTTATTCCCCGTCATGTAAATATACTTATGAGGATAAATTTTCAAATCAATATTAGCCGAATGCGAATATTCTTGGATGCAGAGAATATTAGGGTTTTTATCATTAATGAAAGACAAAATATTGTGTGGCACATCTTCTTTATCTAACCATTTGAAAAGGTTCAGCAGACGAACGTTATAACTCATTACCACAAAATCTTTCTCGTCTTCTGGATATTCTTTAGTAGAAAATTTATAAAATTTATTTATAAAAGTAATCCCCATCAACAGTACTAATCCAGAAAGCACCATACGTTTTTTGAATTGTATTGCCCAATAAAGAAAAAACAGCGTATTGAAAATAAAAAAAGCGGGCATGAAGAGTGTTAACACAGATAATATCGGAAACATTTTGGGTGCCAAAAAAGGCAAAATGTAAGCGATAAACGTGACGATAGTTAATACAATATTAAAAAAAAACATCCCTCTATTGAACCATGAAAGCTTCTTCATATCATTCCTTTTTCGGTTTGAAAACCTAATATTTACATTTTAGAAATAGCTGTAAACATCAATTTACTATTCCTACTTTCCTACTTTAAACAAAAATTCTTTTTCCTCTTTGGTCAGACTATCATACCCTGATTGACTGATTTTATCTAGAATTTCATCAATCTGCTGTTGTGATTTATCTTTTGTGACAATTCTAGATTCTCTCTTTTCGATAGGTTTAGAATAATTTTTATGTACTTTCTTAAACGGCATTTTTCCAGATTTATTAAACAAATTAGCAGCAAAATCAATCACTCCAGACACCAACTTACTTAGATCAGTTCCGTTTTGTAATAATTTAATAAAAACCAAACCGAACAAAGCTCCTGACAAATGCGAAATATGTCCACCAGTATTACCTAAACGAAATTGCATTAAATCTAAAATCAAAATAACAGCTGTAATATGCCATAATTTCACATTTCCAATCAACATTAAGCGAACATTCATTAGAGGCTGATATGTAGTTACCGCCACCAAAATAGCCATTATTGCAGCCGATGCTCCTACAATTCCAGAACTTATATTCATAAAATAATAACTCCCTACAAAAACAGCACCTGCAAAAATGGCGCTTAGAAAATAAAGTCCTAAAAACTGCTTTTGGGTAAAATAAGTTAAAAATAACTGGCTGGAAAAGTTCAATATTATCATATTGAATAACAAATGCAGAAATCCGTCATGAAAGAAAGCATACGTTAAAAAAGTCCATGGAGCATAAATAAATGGAGCTGGATCTGTTTTCAATGCAATCCAAGAAGGGAAATTAAAATTGCCTCCTTGATATTGGTAGAAAAAAACTAATGAAATCAGAAAACAACCCACATTCCAGTAGATTAATCTATAGGCTATTCCTCCGAGTTTGTATTGTACTTTTAAATCTTCTAAAATATTCATTTTAATTTCTGAATTAATTCCTAAAAACTAGTTCCAACGATTGTCATTGAATTGATTTTTCTTCCAATACCACATAATCAAAAGCCCGCATAACGCACCACCTACGTGAGCAAAATGAGCAATTCCACCACCTCCAGAACCTCCAAAAATAGATTGTCCTGAAACTCCCAAATACAAATCAATCAACACCAATCCAGGTACAAAATACTTCGCTTTAATTGGAATTGGAATAAACATTAATGATAATTCAGCATTAGGAAACATAAAAGCAAAAGCAACGATCACTCCATAAATAGCCCCAGAAGCTCCAACCATTACACCACCAAAAGAACTCATAAAGTTTTGAAATTGTGAAACGGTAAGAATCTCTTGCCACTGTGTATTGATTTTCCCTTGGTTCAAAAGTTGCATAACATCTTCTTTCGCAAATCCACTAGAAGTAATGATATCAATAGCTTGATTAAAATAATAGTAATTAATTGCTGTATGCAATGCTGCCGCACCCAATCCACAGGAAATATAAAAAAACAGAAACTTGCGTCCTCCCCAAAAATGTTCCATCGCCGAACCAAAAGAATACAAAGCAAACATATTAAAAAAGATATGCATCAATCCACCATGCATAAACATGTGTGTGATAATTTGCCAACCATGAAAATCTGAGTTTTCAGGAAAAAACATGGCTAAGACTTTATACGCAGGATCACCTACAAATTGAGTACCTATAAAAAACAGGATGTTTATTATAATTATTTGTTTTACCGTATCGGTTACATTCATCATATTGCAAATTTTTTATCTATATCTTCCACACGCATGGTGATGAAAGTTGGTTTTTGAAAAGGGGAAACATTAGGCTCTTTGCAAGCAAAAAGTCCGTTAACTAAATTTTCTTGTTCTTTAATGGTTAAAGCGGTGCCTGTTTTGACGGCTAAACTCTTTGCCATGGATTTAGCAATTGAATCATTTTGACTGAAACTATTTTCAGGAATACCATCTTGTAAGTCACTTAATAATTGTTCTAATAAAATCGACACTTCACTTTCGACCACATTGACTGGAATTCCAGAAATCACAACATGCTCTGTGTATGAATCGTCAAATATAAATCCAGTGTTGACCAAAGACAATTTCAAGTCGGCAATCAATTCCATTTCGGTAGTCGAAAAATACAACTCCAAAGGAAACAACAATTGCTGACTAGAGGCTTGATGAACGGTCATATTCGTCAAAAACTGCTCATACAACACGCGCTGATGTGCTCGTTGCTGATCCACAATCACCATTCCAGACTTTATAGGTGACACAATATATTTTTTATGAATTTGGTAGGTGTTTCGTACCGTTTGTTCTACTTCACCATCATTGAATAAAGAACCTGTTACCAGTTCATTTTCAAATTCAATACCACTAGTTGCAAATTCATCTTCTTTCCCAAGGCCAACATACAAACTTTCCCATTGTGCCGTAGC
The DNA here is from genome assembly GCF_040703125.1 of Flavobacterium ovatum. Lineage (NCBI taxonomy): Bacteria > Pseudomonadati > Bacteroidota > Flavobacteriia > Flavobacteriales > Flavobacteriaceae > Flavobacterium > Flavobacterium ovatum. The sequence continues at coordinate 1,837,280 of NZ_CP160035.1, read as the reverse complement.
AATTGGTTTTTTATAATTCGAACTAGAACCTCCTGAATAATGCTTATTTACTTTATCATCTGAAAAGGGATTAAAGGTACGATCCACTTGAATCGTAGGTGTTGCTCCTTCCAGATCTTTAAAACTATATGGCGTATCAAGATTCGAATCTCTATCAAAATCCAAAACAGGTGCTATATTAAACTGACCTAGACTATGTTTTATAGAAGCTCTTAAAATAGCATACAAAGCATGTTCATCATCAAACTTAATTTCCGTTTTGGTAGGATGAATATTAATATCAATGGTATTTGGTGGCACGGTTAAGTATAAAAAATAACTCGGCTGCGCACCATCTTTTAAAATCCCATCATAAGCCGCCATAATTGCATGGTGCAAATAACCGCTTTTTATAAATCGATCATTAACAAAAAAGAATTGCTCTCCCCTACTTTTTTTGGCAAATTCCGGTTTACTCACAAAACCTTGAATGGTTACAATCTCGGTTTCCTCTTGAACAGGAACTAACTTTTCGTTGGTTTTACCAGCAAAAACATTTACTACACGTTGCCTTAATGTGGAAGGTGGTAAATTAAACATTTCGCTGCCATTATGGTAAAAAGTAAAATAGATATTAGGGTGCGCCAAGGCTACTCGTTGAAACTCATCAATAACATGACGGTATTCCACCGTATCCGACTTTAAAAAATTACGACGAGCTGGAATATTAAAAAACAGATTTTTGACCGAAAATGAGGTTCCTTTAGGTAAAACCGCTACCTCTTGTGAGATAAACTTACTTCCTTCAATCACAATTTGAGTTCCTAGCTCTTCTTGATCTTGCTTGGTTTTCATTTCTACATGGGCAATCGCAGCAATAGAAGCTAATGCTTCGCCACGAAAACCTTTTGTACCTATGGAAAATAAATCTTCAGCCAAACGGATTTTAGAAGTGGCGTGGCGCTCAAAACACAAACGAGCATCTGTAACTGTCATTCCTAATCCGTTGTCAATGACTTGTACCAATGCTTTCCCTGCATCTTTAATAATTAGCTTGATATCAGTGGCCTTGGCATCAACTGCATTTTCCAACAATTCCTTCACTACCGAAGCCGGCCGTTGTACGACTTCTCCAGCGGCAATTTGATTGGCAACATGATCAGGAAGTAATTGAATGATACTGGACATTGAAAATTATTTCGGGTTTATGGTTTAAAGTTCCAAATTTAAGAAATTTATACTTGGATTTAGGACTTCCTAAATCATAAATAAAACAAAAAACCTACACTGTAATTTTTCACAGTATAGGTTTATAAATGAAATATTTATAATTTTTTATTCCTCTAATTTAAGAGGCTCATTTTCTATTTGTAATTGACCAGAGGCCAATAAAGCTGGTTTTTTATATTCATGTGCTAAGGAAGCCTGTTGACGAATATAAGCCATCTTGATTGCTGCAATAGCTGCTTCAGTCCCTTTATTCCCATGAATCCCTCCACTTCTATCAATAGACTGTTGCAAGGTATTATCTGTCAAAACACAAAATATAACAGGAATATCTGTTTGTACATTTAAGTCTTTGATTCCTTGTGTTACTCCTTCGCATACAAAATCAAAATGTTTTGTTTGACCCTGGATTACACAACCAATTGCAATTATAGCATCCACTTTTTGAGTTTGAAGCATTTTTTTGCAACCATAAATCAATTCAAAACTTCCAGGTACATTCCAACGAGTAACATTAGTAGAAGGCACTTCGTTATCTAAAAAAGCATCTAAAGCTCCTTTATACAATCCTTCTGTAATCTCTTCGTTCCATTCGGACACTACTACTCCAAAACGAAAATCCTTCGCATTAGGTAGTGTACTTTTATCATAAACCGATAGATTTTTATTTTCAGTTGCCATAGTCAATTAAGATTTTAGATAGTTGTTATTATAAACTCAAAAAATTATTGAGCCAATCCAATCAATGCATCAACAGAAGCAGCTTCTGGAGTGGTATCGTAATTATCCTTAATGTCTGTTAAATATTTCAAAGCATCTTCTTTTTTACCTAAAGCCAAGGCTGTTTTCCCTGCTTTTAATAAAAACCGTGGTGTAGTGAAATCATTTTTATTCACACCAGCTGCTTTCACATAATAGCTTAAAGCTTCTTCTGCGTTGTTATTCTCAGAGTAAGCATCACCAATTGCTCCTTTAGCCAAAGCACTCAAAATCATATCATCTGATTTAAACTTATCTAAATAGTCAATTGCTTCAGCGTATTTACCTGTATTCAATAAAGCGATACCTGCATAATAATTAGCTAAATTTCCAGCATCAGTTCCTGAATATTCATCAGCAATTTTGATAAATCCAAATTTACCTTCTGAACCATTCAATGCTAATTTATATAGAGAGTCACTAGCGACACCATTTGTTGCTTTTTCAAAATTTTGTTGTGCTAAAAACATTTCGTTTGCAGCTTCATTTTGTTTTGGCTCTGCAATAAATTTTTGAAACACTAAATAACCTACTGTAAATATAGCTACAGCTCCTACAATACCAATAATAGCTTTTTGATTTCTAGCAACCCAGTCTTCCGTTTTAGAAGCTGTTTCGTCTAATTTAGAAAAAACTTCAGCAGTTGTACTGTCTTTTTCATCAATTATTACATCTCCAGCAGCATCTTTAACTCCTTTTTCTTTTGGTGTTTTATATCCTCTTTTATTATAAGTAGCCATTTCAATTAAATTTAGTGAACCGCAAAAATAAAATTTTTATTCAAACTCACACATAAAAACTAGCTTTTTATAATTTAATTAAATAATATATCTCAATTAACACTAAACACAGCAAATTAACACCTCTTTTTTTATGATACTTAAACAACCCAAACCTCTCTTTTATCATTTTTTTTCAATAATTTGCGAGCTCTTATAGAAAACACAACAAAAAACAATAAACAGCATAATATCAGCTGTCTCCTAAAAAATGTATTTAAAAAAAATTTCCTTATTCAATTATAAAAATTTTTCTGAAGTCAATTTTGAGTTTGATGGTAAGATTATTTGTTTTGTTGGAAAAAACGGCATTGGAAAAACCAATATTTTAGATGCTATTTACCATCTCTCCTACGGCAAAAGTTACTTTAATCCTTTAGCCGTTCAAAACATCAAACACGGTGAAGAGTTTTTTGTCATTGATGCTGAATTCATTAAAGAAGAACGCACAGAACAACTAGTATGTAGCATGAAAAAGGGTCAGAAAAAAGTCCTCAAACGCAATGGAAAAGCGTATGATAAATTTTCAGATCACATTGGTTTTATACCTCTTGTAATTATTTCACCTGCGGACAGAGACCTTATTGTAGAAGGAAGTGAAACCCGCCGGAAATTCATGGACAGTGTGATTTCACAATTGGACTCCAAATACCTCCAACAATTAATACATTACCAAAAAGTAATGAGTCAACGCAATGCTTTATTGAAGTATTTTGCATTAAACCACGTTTTTGAGAAAGAAACCTTATCCATTTACAATGAACAATTAGAAGGCTTCGGCTCTTACATTCATGAAAAAAGAAAAGAATTCATAGCTGAATTTCTACCTATTTTCAATGCACATCATCAAGCCATAACAGGTTCAGCCGAAGATGTACAATTAGTGTATGAAAGTCATTTATTCAACAAAGACCTCATAACGCTGTTAGAAGAAAACATCAATAAAGACCGTGCTTTACAATATACAAGTGTTGGCACCCACAAAGATGATTTATTGTTTGAAATCGACAATCATCCTATTAAAAAATTCGGTTCACAGGGACAACAAAAATCTTTTTTGATAGCTCTAAAACTAGCACAATTTGATTTTCTAAAAAAACAAAGTGGCGTCAAACCACTGTTGCTCTTTGATGACATTTTCGACAAATTAGACGAAAGTCGTGTCTCTAAAATCATCGAAATGGTAAATAGTGATGCTTTTGGTCAACTATTTATATCTGACACACATCCAGAACGCACAGAGGCAATTGTCAAATCAACCCATCAATCCTATCAAATATTCAACTTGTAAATTATATTAAAAGTAAATTTTACTTACCTTAGTAAAACACATATTTAAAATTAAATCCTAATGAAATTCCGTAATCTTATTTTCCTAATTCCAGCATTTATATTGTTAAGTTGTCAAAAACAACATTCTCAAAACCGCACTATTGTTGATGCAGCTACTTTTTCAAAAAAAATAGAAGCAACTGAAAAACCACAAATTATAGACGTACGCACCCCAGAAGAATTTGAAGAAGAACACCTCATCAGCGCTAAAAACATCAATTGGAACGGAGATAATTTTGATACTGAAGCAGAAAAACTAGACAAATCAAAACCTGTTTTTGTATATTGCAAAAGCGGAGGAAGAAGTAAAAAAGCGTCTGCTAAACTAACTGAATTGGGCTTTGAAAACATATATGAATTGGATGGTGGATTTTTACAATGGAGTTCAGAAGGTTTAAAAAGCAATAAAAACTAAAATCATAATACTAACCCTATGTTATCAAAGGACAGTTTACAATTTCTTGACGATTTAAAAGCAAACAATAATAGAGATTGGTTTATTACAAATAAAAAAAGATACGAGGTTTTCAAAAAAGACTATCATCAATTAGTTTCAGATTTCTTGGATGAAATAAAACCATTAGATGCTTCTTTAGAAATGTTAGAAATAAAACATTGCACCTTTAGAATTAATCGTGACATTCGGTTTTCAAAAGACAAATCACCCTACAAATCTCATATAGGAGTTTGGTTATCCTCTGGTACCAAAGGAAACAACAGAGCTGGGTATTATGTTCATATCGAAAAAGGGGCTAGTTTTATAGCAGGAGGATTTTATGCTCCTGAATCTGATGATTTAAAAAAAGTACGCAAAGAAATCGCCTTTTTCCATGAAGATTTAGAAGCTATTTTAAGAAACAAAACGTTTAGAAAGGAATTTGACACTTTTGCACGAACCGAAAAAAGCTGCCTAAAAAACCCTCCAAGAGGATATGATAAAGAGCACCCTGCCATTGAATTGTTAAAATTAAAAAGCTTTGAAGTATTACAAAAATTTGATATTACTGAAATTACCCAAAAGGATTTTGTAACTAAAATGACTAAGAAATTAATAATATTAAAACCTCTAAATGAGTTCATGAATCGCGCATTAACTGCTGACGACTAATAAAAAAAGGAATGAAAAAAAGAAAAATACTTTTCCTTGGAGAAACCTACAGAGCCGATGCCATCACCTGGATGAATGGTCTGCAAGAATTTGGAGATTTCGAAATTATTAGCTGGGAGTTAAAAACACCTTCGCACGGTAAATTCCGTAGAGTTATGAGGCTTTTTGAATATGTATTTGCCCCTATTCAAACCAAAAAAATAATTAAAACACATCAACCTGATATGATTATTGCAGAAAGAACGACCAGTTATGGTTTTCTCGCTGTCATATGCGGTGTCAAGTTAACTGCCATCGCCCAACAAGGAAGAACCGATTTGTGGCCAAAAAAGTCTATTTATTATCCCCTTAAAAAAATAATTCAGAATTACGCCTTCAAAAAAGCCACGCTTATTCATGCTTGGGGACCCGTTATGGCTAATTCTATGGTGAAAGCCAAAGTAAACATGTCTAAAGTCTTAGTATTACCTAAAGGAATTGATTTATCTAAATTTGAGAATATAAACACCGCTAATCCAAATAAAATATGTGCCATTGTCACGCGCTCTCTTTTACCGGTTTACAGTCATGACATTATTTTAAAAGCATTTGCAATACTGCATATAAAAGGATTTAATTTCTCGCTCACTATTATAGGAGATGGAACCCAACTCGAATCTTTAAAAAATTTATCACGAGAATTAAATATTGAAGACAAAGTAATCTTTACTGGAAGAATCTTAAATACAGACTTACCAAAAATATTACAAGACTCCAATTTTTACATCAGCATGCCACTCACTGAAGGTGTTTCCGGCTCTTTATTTGAAGCCATGGCCTCTAATTGTTATCCAATAGTTTCAGATGTCGAAGGCAATCAAACTTGGCTCAAACATCGTAAAAACGGCCAACTAATCCCTAAAAATGATTTCAAAACCCTGGCAGATTCTATTATTTGGGCTTTTGAAAACCCATCACACCGTAATGAAGCAATTCTTAACAATCGAAATTTCATAGAAGAACATGCCAATTACAAAAAAAACATGAAAATTATTGCAGACAAGTACCATAAACTTATAGATGCTAATCAGTAATTATTAATTGACAAAATCTACTTTAAATAAACCCCAAACAACTTATTTATTCTTACTTTTGGGTTCTGAATTCATTTTTAAAAACGCCTTTCTTTTATGGAAATACAACACGATTTTTCATTAAAAAACTATAATACTTTTGGTATTGAAGCCAAAGCAAAAAAATTTATCGCAGTTCATTCTACTGAAGAATTAAAAACCGTTTTAGCACAAAACAAAAACGAAAAAAAATTCATCCTTGGTGGAGGTAGCAATATGTTATTAACTCAAGATATTGAGGCACTAGTCATTCATATTGACTTAAAAGGAAAAAAAGTAATTCAGGAAAACGAAGATTCAGTTTGGATTGAATGTCAAGCTGGGGAAAACTGGCATGAGTTTGTTCTTTGGGCCATTGAGCAAAACTTTGGTGGACTTGAAAACATGTCCCTCATTCCTGGTAACGTAGGGACAACTCCTGTTCAAAACATTGGCGCTTATGGCGCTGAAATGAAAGATAGTTTTATTTCTTGTCAAGCAGTACAAATTGAAAATCAAGAAAACAAAACTTTCATCAAAGACGAATGTCAATTTGGATACCGAGAAAGTATTTTTAAAAACCAAGTCAAAGACCAATTCATCATTACATCTGTTGTTTTTAAATTGACCAAACGCAATCATAAAACCAATACTTCTTATGGTGACATCTTGACTGAATTAACAAAAAACAACATTACAACTCCCACGATAAAAGAGGTGAGTAATGCTGTTATCTCCATTCGTAAAAGCAAACTTCCAGACCCTAAAGAATTAGGTAATAGTGGTAGTTTCTTTAAAAACCCCATTGTTAGCAAAAAAGAATTTGAAAAAATCCATCTGAAATTTCCTGAAATGAAATTTTATGACATCTCTGAAACTGAGGTTAAAGTACCCGCAGGATGGTTAATTGAACAAGCAGGATTCAAAGGCAAACGCTTTGGTGACGCAGGAATCCACAAGAACCAAGCACTCGTTCTAGTAAATTACGGCAATGCTACAGGTCAAGAAATACTAGCCGTTTCCAAAAAAATACAACAAACTATATTTGAAACCTTTGGTATTCAAATAGAAGCTGAAGTGAATGTCATTTAAACACTATAATAAGCTTGAAATTTTATTATAAAATTCATAATTCTATTCATACCTTTGCACTCGATTTAAAACAACCTTATAAAGTCCGATGCTTATACTATTACTTTACTTTTTTATACTTATTGTTATTGTTCAACTAGTGTATTATCTTGGCATTTTTGGGAAATTTGCTTTTGCGAAAGCGCAAAAAGCAACACCAAAAAGAATCCCTATTTCGGTTATTGTTTGTGCTAAAAACGAAGCCAAAAATGTAGCCGATTTCATCCCACTACTCGCTGAACAGAACTATCCTGACTTTGAAATTGTTTTAATTGATGATGCGTCTAGTGATAGCACTTTGGAAATTTTTGAACAATTTGAAAAACTATACACAAATATCCGCATCGTAAAAGTAGAAAACAATGAAGCTTTTTGGGGAAACAAAAAATACGCCTTAACCCTCGGAATAAAAGCCGCTAAAAAAGACTATCTTTTATTTACTGATGCTGATTGCTATCCTACTTCAAAAGAATGGATAACCGCAATGAGTTCTCAATTTACTATGCATAAAACAATTGTGTTAGGATATGGCGGATATGAAAAAATTTCCAATTCGTTTTTAAACAAAATCATTCGTTTTGAAACCCTTTTAACGGCGATCCAATATTTATCTTGGGCTAAATCAGGAAATCCATATATGGGCGTAGGTCGAAATTTAGCCTATAAAAAAGAAGAGTTTTTCAGAGTAAATGGCTTCATCAATCATATTCAAGTACGTTCTGGTGATGATGATTTATTCATCAATGAAGCTGCTAGTTCAAAAAACACCACCATAGCCTATACACCAGAGAGCTTTACTTATTCAAAGCCTAAATCAACCTACAAAGAGTGGATCGTACAAAAGAGAAGACACTTATCTACTGCCAATCACTATAAAACATTAGACAAATTGCAGTTAGGTACTTTTTATTGTTCTCAAATTTTATTTTTCACTCTAGCTATTCTTTTACTATCACTACAATTTCAATGGATAATTGTTTTGAGTTTAATTGTAATTCGATACCTCGGTACCTGGACCGTGGTAGGTTTTTCAGCAGGAAAACTTAAAGAAAATGATATAAAATACTGGTTTCCCATTGTTGAATTGTTTCTTATATTGTCACAAATGAATATCTTTATCGCTAACTTATTCTCAAAACCAGTCCATTGGAAATAAATAATCAAATAGAAAAAGCTAAAAAAGGGGATCAAACTGCCTTTACCTTTCTATTGAACTATTACTGGAACGAAGTATATGGTTTCATGCTCAAACGAACTGAGAATGAAACCAATGCAGAGGATATCACCATCGAAACCTTCTCCAAAGCTTTTGACAAAATCACCACTTACAACCCTGAATTTCAATTCAATACATGGCTCATTAGTATTGCCAAAAATGTACATATAGATTTGTTGCGCAAAAACAAAGCCAGTCTTTTTGTTGAAATAACCGAGAAAGAAGATCAAAAAGCACACAATATTGCTGACACTACACCTTCTGCCGAAGACGAACTCATCACAGAGCAAAACCTTTCCCAACTCTTACGTTATATCAAGGAGCTGAAACCACATTATCAGGAAGTGATTCAACTGCGCTATTTTCAGGAAATGAGCTATCAAGAAATTGCAAACTCTATTAACGAACCTTTAAGCAACGTCAAAGTCAAACTCCTACGTGCCAAAAAACTCCTAGCCGAAATCATTCGAGACAAACGCTAACAATATTCCGTTTTATAATAATGCGCCTATTCCTGCTAACCGCTTTAGCCCTCCATTAGGATGCTTTCTTTACTAGTCACTACAGGAGCTTCTAAAGTCGCTCTGTAGCAACTGTAAAAAATAGCATCCTAATTCTCGGGGCTACCGCTATTATCAGGGGCGGAGACGAATCGTATTCAAAAATGAAAATATATCCAAAATCAACACAATAATTTTCTTACTAATGCGTTAAAATATAAATACATACCGCCTATGACTTGATTGCTACCTAACCATTAAAACCTAATGAATTATGTCAAAATCAAGCATTTACGAAGCCAACTGGATTAATCTAGTTTTCGAAAACAGAAACAAAGAGTATGGAGCATATCAACTGCGCCACGAAACCACCAAAACCTCTCTTCTTGCCCTATTAGTGAGTCTTTCATTATGTGCCGTTTTATTAGTAATCCCAAAAGTGTTACAGAGCTTTCATAACACAAACACAACCATCATTGAAAACGTACTCCCTACAATAAACGAAACCATAACACCAGTCAATTTGACTCCTTTTATTGAAGAAACAAAACCGATACTAAAAAACACATCTCCAGAGGTGAAACCCCAAATTATTACAGAAAAAGTAGACACTCAAACTTTAAAAAAACCTACTATTGTTCAAGCTAATGAAGCCACGCCAGATATTCCAAAAAACAATACTATTAGTCCAACAACAGTTGATCCAAATGCAATTATAGGAACAACACCAACAGTTTATTCAGGAAATAGTGCCGTAAATGGAACTGGCACTGGAAATAGCGCAAACACCAACACCGATTATAGCAATACTATTGTTACCATTGCGAACTTAGACAAACAACCCGTATTTCCTGGCGGAATAGAAAAATTCTACAATTATGTAGGGCGCAATTTTGAAACTCCCGAAATCAATGAAGAAAAAAATGTTCGAATCATGGTTTATTTTGTCGTTGAAAAAGACGGAAGTATGACGGACATCCAAGTGAAAAATAATCCTGGATATGGCTTAGATAAAGAAGCCATTAGAGTATTAAAATCACTAAAGACTAAATGGACTCCTGGAACAATAGAATCTAAACCTGTACGCACCGCTTACACCTTACCCATCACCATTCAAATGAATTAATACGTAAACCGAAACTATTAAAAACTCGTAATAGCGAAGAATCATTTCAATTTATGACAAATTCCTTCAATTTCCACAACCAATAAACGTCAAACAGCACTTAAATGATGCTGTTTTTTTTTAACATATCTATAGCAAAGCAACGATAACTTAAACACTCTTTTTAAATACAGTTTCCTTATCTTTGTAGCCTGAAAATTGATATATGGAAACTGTTTTAGATACTACTGCACCTGTTGCAAAACCAAAATGGCTTAAAGTAAAACTCCCAATAGGAAAAAAATATACTGAACTTCGTAGTTTGGTTGACAAATATAGTTTAAACACTATCTGTACCTCAGGAAGTTGCCCAAACATGGGCGAATGCTGGGGCGAAGGTACTGCTACCTTTATGATCTTAGGAAATACTTGTACCCGTTCATGTGGATTTTGTGGCGTAAAAACAGGACGTCCTGAAACAGTAGATTGGGACGAACCTGAAAAAGTAGCTCGTTCAATCAAAATCATGAACATCAAACACGCGGTTATTACCAGTGTGGATCGTGATGATTTGAAAGATGGAGGATCTATCATTTGGATAGAAACCGTAAAAGCCATTCGTAGAATGAACCCAAACACGACTCTTGAAACTTTAATTCCTGACTTTCAAGGAATTGAAAGAAATATAGACCGTGTTGTAGAAGCAAACCCAGAAGTGGTTTCACACAATATGGAAACCGTACGTCGATTAACTCGTGAAGTACGTATTCAAGCTAAATACGACCGTAGTCTAGAAGTATTACGCTACCTAAAAGAAAAAGGAATCAAGAGAACTAAATCTGGAATCATGTTAGGTCTTGGTGAACAAGAAGAAGAAGTTTACCAAACTATGAGAGACCTTCGCGATGCCAATGTAGACGTAGTAACCATTGGTCAATACTTACAACCTAGTAAAAAGCATTTACCCGTAAAAGAATTCATAACACCCGAACAATTTGCTATATACGAACAATACGGATTAGAATTAGGTTTCCGTCATGTCGAAAGCGGCCCATTAGTACGTTCTTCATACAAAGCGCAAAAACATATTTTATAAATAAACAATGGTTTAATCGGTTAACTGTTTAACCGATTAAGCTGTTAAACGATTAACCATATAACCTTTTCATTTGAAAACTAGAATTGCCATCAACGGTTTTGGACGCATCGGTCGAAATCTTTTTCGATTATTACTCAACCACCCTACTATCGAGGTCATCGCTATCAACGATATTGCTGACACTAAAACGATGGCGCATTTACTAAAATACGATAGTATTCACGGCGTTTTACCCGCTAA